>NZ_JHQR01000221.1 GCF_014843825.1 Mesorhizobium silamurunense | reverse complement strand
CAGCGGCTTTCCGGTGCGCCGATGTGCCAAAAAAGGCCGGCCAGGGGAGGAAACCTGCCGGGCGCTGCTGAAGGCCCGGATGTCGCGTGGTAGGGGTCGCCTCCCGGCAGGCCCGCGGGCACGCGCCCTTCCCGGCAATGGAGAAGCCTGGGGGCCGGTCTTCCGCACGGCCACAGCCCGCGCCTGCCCGTCCGTGCCCCGAGTCACGTCGCGAGGAAGGCTAGCGCGTCTTCCGGAACGAGCTGTTCGCGAAGTCGCTTAATGAGCCTGGCCGGCCCGAGACAGCGCAGATCCTCGTTGAAATCGCCGAGCTCCGGCGAAAGCACGAGCGGCAGCAGACCAGCAGCCTGCGCCCGCCGGCTCAGCCGATCGATGCCATGCCGGCCGGCCGCATCGGCATCGGCAGCGATGTAGAGGCGGCAGCTACCGGGCGGGAAGCGGAAGGCGGAGAGGTGATTGGCCGAGAGGGCTGCGACCACCGGCATGGCCGGCATCACCGCGTTGAGGGACAGCATCGTTTCGATGCCTTCGCCCGCCGCCATGATCGGGACCGGGCCGATCGTGGGAAACGAGAAGCGCACGGCATTGCCGAGAAGGCCGCCAAGCGATCGCCTTGGATTGTCGACCGGAGCCTTGCCGAAGCCGCCCGGATCGAGCCAGGTCCGATGCACGCCGGTGATCGTGCCGGCGGCGTCGGTGACGGCTGCGATCATAGCTGGGAATGTCGATGTCGCGCCCGTCGTGAGATCCCGGTAGTAGCAGGAGGGATGGAAGCGGAGCGAGCCGTGGCGCGCGGCTTCAACGATGCCACGATGGCGCAGATATGCCTCGGCCAGACTGCCATGCAGCGCACCGCTCATCGCGAAGAGGCGTCGCGCGCGTTCGCTCGCTGGCGACACGCCGCCAACCGGCCTTCTGTCGCTGGCCGTTGACCGCGAAGGCTCAGGGTTGGGCAAGCTCAGGAAGCGCCGCGCCTCGTCGGCCACGTCATGGAAGTCGATCAATCCGCAGGTCTCGCGAACGAGATCGAGGAGATCGCCAAATTGGGCCGTGGCCTCGTCTGCCCATCTGCCTCGACGCGGCCCGGAAAGATGGACATAGAGGGAGCGGCCCTTGCTGTTGCTGACGTCACCGACGATCCAGTAATTGCCCGCACGTCGGCCGGCGGAGAGATAATGACGGCAAACCGCCTCGGCGCTCTGCGCGAGGCGGTCCGCGAGTTCGGATGCGGAGGCGCGCATAACAACCATCCCTCCGTCAGGCACGGCTGGCGATGTCGACCAGGCGATGGCGTTCCATCAGCCGGGAAAGGATCGCGACGGCCTCGCCGGTCATCGGCACGAAGAACCGGGTTTTCCACTGGATCATCTCGCAAAACAGCCCGATCGCCTTTAGCCAGTCGCGCATGCCGTCGGTGAAGCCGTTGAGTTCGACGCGATAGTCGTTCATGACTTTCACGCGCCGCAACGTCATGTCGCCGGCAAGGCCGATCACGGACGAGCCATTGGTGAGCGCGGCCCAGACCTGTTCGGGACTGATCGTCTGGACTTGGTCCAGGCCAAGATTGCGGCATAGCGCCGGCAGATGCGCGGGCGCTATCGTGCGGCCGACGATCCTTTCACCATCGTCGGTCTGCAGGCGGAAGACGCGGCAATAGTCCTGCGGCAGCAGGCGCCAGATCGGCAGCAGCAGCCCTGTGATGATATGCAGCTGCGAGTCAGAAAATTGCGGAACCTTCGCGACCTCGGCCTGCCAGGATGCGGCGAACACCACTTCGTCGGCCTCGTCCCAATTGGTGTCTTCGAGCTGGCGAACTTCGTAGCGCAGTTCGTCCATTGGACGGATGAGCGCGACGCGCGGTTCGATCGTGCCATCGTCCAGCATGACGCTGCGGGTTGGCGTCATGACTGCCGCACGACCGGATTTGGCATTGACCATCAACGTGGCGCGACGATCGTGCTTGGTCATCGCAAGTGCGTCCGAGAGGGACATCGGCTTGTTGCGTGTACGCTGTGTGATGGTCAGGAGATGCGACTGAGCGCCGCTGCCGGGATGGGTATAGACGTCCTGACGATCCGTAACCATCATGCTGTCGGCTTCAAGTGTCTCCAGGCCCTTGTCGTAAATGCCGGCGGCGATCGCGCCATCGATGCGCGCTGCCAGAAGTTGTTCAAAGGCGTCGAAGAGCAGATTTTGCATGGCGATTGTCAACGCCAGCATGCGATTGAGGAAGGTCGTGATGGGCGGTAGTTCGTCTTTGAGGCCGCCTTCTTCGGTGGTCAGCGCCAGGCCGGTGATGGCTTCGAACTGGCTAAGCGAGCAGCCCTCGACCTTGCCCTGGTGGATCAGCAGGTAGAACTGGCGTAGCGCATCGCGCGCATATCGGGATTCCAGGTTGTCCTCGCTTCGAAAGAGCCCCTGTCCGCCCGTTTGCCGCTGCCCGCGGGTGATCGCGCCGAGTGTGTCGAGCCGGCGTGCGATCGTCGACAGGAACCGCCGCTCAGCCTTCACGTTGGTGGCGATCGGCCGAAACAGCGGCGGTTGCTTCTGATTGGTGCGGTTGGTGCGACCGAGCCCTTGAATGGCGGTGTCGGCCCGCCAGCCGGCTTCCAGCAGATAGTGGACGCGCAGGCGCTGGTTCAGTGCCGAGAGTTCGGCATGATAGGAGCGGCCCGTGCCGCCGGCGTCCGAAAAGATCAGGACGCGCTTGTCGTCATCCATGAAGGCCCTCACATCATCGTGGGTTGCCGAACCGGGCCGGGTCTCGACCGCGAACCGCTCGATGCGCCCGCCGGTGTCGCGCCGGACAATGCGACGGGACCGGCCGGTGATCTCCGCAACCTGTTCCGTTCCGAAATGCTGGACGATCTGATCGAGCGCGGTCGGAACGGCAGGCAGCGAGCCGAGTTTTTCGAAAAGCGCGTCACGACGGGCGACGGCCTCGCGGCATATGACGGGATTGCCGTCCTCGTCGAAGACCGGCCGGGAACTGATATTGCCGCTCTCGTCGGAGAACGCCTCGAAGAGCTGCGTCGGGAAAGAATGCATAAGGTAGTCAGCGAGTTCCCTCGGCGTCACATCAACCTGCATGTCGCCCCATTCTTCGGTCGGAATCTGGGCAAGGCGACGCTCGGTGAGGGCTTCCCCGGTCGAAACGATCTGAATGACGACGGCGTGGCCTTCCGCCAGATCGCGCTCGATCGAGCGCATCAGGGTCGGTGTCTTCATCGACGTGAGGAGGTGGTTGAAGAAGCGCTGCTTGGAGGATTCGAAGGCCGACCGCGCAGCCGACTTGGCGTTGCGATTGAGCGTGCCTGACTGGCCGGTGATGCCGGACGCCTCCATGGCGGCGTCCAGGTTGGTGTGGATGACCTGGCACGCCTCGGCCCAGGAATCATAGATCCTAACCTGCTCTTCCGTCAGTTCATGCTCGACCATCTCGTATTCGACGCCGTCATAGGAAAGCGAGCATGAGGCATAGAGGCCGAGGGCTTTCAGATCGCGCGCGAGCACCTCCATGGCTGCGACGCCGCCGTCTTCGATGGCCGTGACGAAATCCGATCGCGTCGGAAACGGGAAATCGGCGGCGCCCCACAGTCCGAGACGCTCGGCATAGGCCAGATTCTCGACGTCCGTCGCACCCGTCGCCGAGACATAGACCACGCGCGCATGGGGCAAGGCGCGTTGAAGCCGCAGGCCGGCCCTGCCCTGTTGCGATCCGGCTCTATCGCCACGCTCCGTCTTGCCGCCGGCAGCGTTCGCCATGGCGTAGCCTTCGTCGAAGATGATGACGCCGTCGAAATCTTCGCCGAGCCAGTCCACGATCTGCTGAACGCGCGAGCGTTTGCCTTCGCGCTCGTCGGAGCGAAGCGTCGCGAAAATGGTGAACAGGACCCCTTCCGCGAGACGGATCGGCGTGCCCTGCCGGAAACGCGACAGCGGCGTGACCAGCAGCTTCTCCTGACCCAGCGCCGACCAATCTCGCTGGGAATCCCAGATCAGGTCGGATTTTGTAATCCACAGATGGCGACGGCGACCCTTCAGCCAGTTGTCCAACAAGATGCCGGCGACCTGCCGTCCTTTGCCGGCGCCGGTTCCGTCACCGAGAAACCAGCCGCGGCGAAAGCGGACGGCGCCGGCGGTTTCCTTACTGGCCGCTTGAACATTGTCCCAGGATTTATCGACCGTCCAAAGCCCGGCGAGATAGCCAGCGTGGGCTTCGCCCGCATAGATCACGCTTTCGAGCTGCGCGTCGGAGAGGATGCCTTCCCTGATGACGTGCTCGGGCAGATGCGGGCGGTAGCTTGGCCTGGGCGGAGCGACCGATGCCATCGCGGTCGATTCTACGAGCTTGTCCGGATGAGGTTTGGCGCCGGGGATGCTGATCGCCTGAAGCTGATAGGGTTCGTAGATCCCGTCGGTCAGGTTGCCGCGTGTTTCGTGGGCGGCTTCACGAATCTCGTAGGCGAGCTCGACGATGGGCGGCGATGGCGGCGACACGGGGCCGGTCGCTGGCAGGGCGCGGTGCTGCGACGCCCCTGGCCGTGCTGGCGCTGCCGTCATCGGTGTGGGCCACAGCGTGTCAGCGCTCCTGCGTGCCGCCCTCTTTGCCGCCACGGCCCGCAAGATTCCGTTGGAGAGCGCGCCGATAGAGTCCGGCGTCGCTGGCGAGCGCGGCGGCAGCACTGTCATCCAATCGAGGAGCGTCTGCAGGTCCGGGGCTGTGCCACGTGAGGCGATCAGGCGGGCGGGATCCTGCGCCGGAATCTTATCTAGGACGGTGAGCCGCGTCTCCACATTGGTGCCGTGCCGTGCATAGACGCTGCCGTCGATGGCCGCCGAGAACAGGATGTGGCCACGCTCCTGCAGTCGGACGAAGGCGTCGCGCCATTTCGGATTGTCGGGAGCTAGGCTCGAACCGGTGATCGCGACCAGGCGTCCGCCGGGCGCCAGTCGCGCGAAGGCGGAAGCGAGGTGACGCCAGGCCGCGTCTGAAACCCTGCCCTCGACATGAGCGCCGGCCGAGAAAGGCGGGTTCATGAGGATGACGGTCGGGCTGGCGGATCGCTCCAGGTAATCGTCGATATGGGCAGCATCGTGCTGCGTGGTCCGGGCATTCGGGAAAAGCTGCGACAGCAAGGCCTGCCGGACGGGCGCGTAGTCGTTCAGCATCAGCCGCGCTTGGGCGATCTCCGCGAAGATGGCGAGAAGGCCTGTGCCCGCGGATGGTTCGAGCACGATGTCGCCGGCGATCATGCCGGCGGCGCGAGAGACGACATAGGCCAGCGGCATCGGTGTCGACAGCTGCTGGAGCGCCTGCGATTCATCCGATCGGCGCGTATGGGTCGGCACGAGATGCGCGACCTTCGCCAGCATGGCGAGCGCATCGATTTGAAAACGGGCGAGAATTGCCGGTCCGAACTTGCGCAGGAAAAGAACCTGTGCCGCCTCGCAGGCTTCATAGGCGTCTTTCCAGACCCAGCATCCCTGGGCATCGCTGCCGTCGAAGGCGTGGGTCATGATTGGACGAAGATCGCTTGCCCCGATCGGTTGACCCCGTTCGAGGAGGGTAGGATCTGGTTGGCGGCTTGCAGAATTCGGGTGGCGCGGCTGGTCCGGTCGGAGACGGTCGGGTCGAGGGAGCCAGCCGGAATACCGGTGGCTCGTGCGGAGATCGCGTTCATGGGAAAGTCCTGTCAAGAGCAGCGAAAGGGTCGGCCAGCACCGGGCGCTCTCTTAACCCAGCCAGGCCAACCCGTCCCGGCTTCCCTCTTCCTCTGCAGCGGAGCCGCCACCCACGGCCACTCTCCCCAAGGGTGGCATCTGTTGCTCTGGGCGACCTGGCCGGTCGGCCTTGCCCTGGCGATCGCTTCCTCTCAAACGAGGCAGTAACCGTAGCTACCGGGCCGGCTTTTTATTTTGCGCTCGCAGTCGCCATTGGTGGCTGCATCAATTCAGTCGAATGAGGTAGATCGCGGCGGATGCGCCAGTTCAGGATTGGCGACCCAGACATGGGGGGACGGCGCCGGAGCTTCAACCGGTGCTTGAGAAGGGGCTACGAGCGCAGGCAGCGACCCTTGTGCCTTTGCCGCGAACAGCCGGTTGTTGTGATGTACATTGCCCGTCTCGACGGTCAGTATCTCGTCAAACGCATGCCTTAGTCGGGGCGCGCGACCATGATTTAGCCTGCCTCCTGACGAAGCCATTCTTGTTCATGCGACCGGGGGTTGTGCAGGCAGGCGGAAGCAGCGGACCTGATCCGAGCCGAGACAATGTTCTGTGCCGAGAACAGAAAACATCAATCCAGACGGCTGACGCGGCGGCCTCGCTGCGCGCTTCGATAAAGGCGCCTGTGATCTTCATCATGAATGCCTTGCTGAAACGACCAGAGGGCTTACCGTCGGATTCGATGTACTAGGAGCGTTCGGCAATATCGTAGTTGTATTCGTCAACCACGATCCAGCAGCGTTTGAGATCGGTCAGACCGGCGCGGCGGCACTCGATAGCGGAGACTTCCAAACCGACCCGATCGCTGGTCGGTGGCTGGGTGGTTATCGCCAGGAGCGCGAGATGGGTCAGGCCATCTCTTGCGCCGCGGACAGCGATGACCACGCAGGTCGGCCGGCTCTTGCGGCCTTCCGTTTCGCCGCGCTCGTGTTGCCATGCCCAAAGATACGGGTCGGAGATCACCTGACCAGGCAGAAATCTACCGCTCATCATCGTATCCTTCCCCGCGCGCCAATCGGTCGATCTCGGCGGCGAAGAGTTCCGTATGTTCCTCCGGCATCTCGGAGACATGGTATGCGCGGCGGGGATCGCCGCCGATGCGCATCCGTTCGTAGTGCTCGTAGCTCATCAGCACGAACCGGGGTTTCCGGTGCTTGGTGAGAATAACGGGTTCGCGGCTGGCAACGTCGGTGACGTCGCCGACCTGCTTGTTGAGATCCCCCGTCGTGAACTGGCGCATGGCTGGACTCCTTGACCAGTCTCCATATTATCCAGATTTCCCCGATTTGCAAGAAACTGTCGTCACTGTCGGTTTTCCCTATTGCGTGAACCGGCTCCTTAATTAGCGAACTGGCGCGTCAATTGATGAACTGGCACGATTGGGAGCTTCTTTGCAGTCGGAACTAGCAGGTGCGGAAACGACATTGATCAGCGGCGGATACCACCTTATTCATAGGGCTAGCACAGCAGTTCCCCTACCTAGCCGAGCAACATGAGTAGATACAAAAACTATCGCAAGCCCCGTCGGCATCGAGATGACGACGAACCGCTTGCTCTTCCAGAAAGGGCTTTCGAGCCCAGCTTCTTTCAGCGGCCATCCCCTGCGATTGCAGAGCCTGTCGACGCGCAGGTGAAGTGGTTCAACGCGGACAAAGGATTTGGCTTCGTCAAAGTCTCAGATGGCAGGGAGGCCTATCTGCCGTTACGCGTGTTGGAGGGGATCGGAAGCCGCGATGTCGCGGCGGGAGCTCGTCTCAAAGTCACCTTGGAAGAAACGCGAAAGGGGCATCAGGTTGCGCAGGTGTTGGAGATCGGAGAAGTTAGCCCGACCGAGCCGACAAATGCGGATGTCGACGAAGCATCCGTTGTTCCGGGGGCGCGGGTTGAAACAGCTGGTACTGTGAAGTGGTACAATCCTGACAAAGGCTTTGGCTTCATCGCTCCTGAAACCGGCGGCAAGGACGTCTTCGTTCACGCCAACCAGTTGTCTCGCGCCGGGCTCACCGTACTGGTAGAGGGACAGAAGGTGCTGTTCGAACACGGGCAAGGCAAAAAAGGTCCCGAGGCCCAGAGCATTCGCCTTGGTTAGAGCGTTATAGCGGCGCCGGTCGATCGGTTGAGAGATGCCCAGGTCAGGACAATTTTGCCAAAAGCTCGTCGGCCTCAGCTGGGCTAAGGCCGCACAGCCGGATCGGGTGCGATCGACCTAATCTCAGCCCGGCGGCCGTGAAAGGCTTACTGTGCTCTAGCAGCATTCAAGGAGCGGCTGGCCGGCGACCAACGCATACTCTTAGAGGGGGGTGGGGGTTACATGAAAGCGTCGGTCGCCGGCACTAGGCGGGCCGCGTCAGCAATGACGCGCGGGGCGGATTGGGCGCCGAGAGACGCCGTCAATAGGGATGCCAGATCATGGTAAAGAAGACGTTACCACCCGCAGCGCCGTCAGATTTGGGGACCCTGAATCGGTTGGTCTGACGGTAGGGCCTAGTCAGGTCGGCCGCGTCAGTCAGTCTACGAATTGGCCAAGTCGCCTATCCACCTTGAGGGGCCCCCTGCTTACAGGGCTCGCGAGGAATGCAACAGCGTCAAGGGATTGCACTTCAATCTCCCGCCAGACCAGCCGAGCGTCTGCATTGCCTGCCGGTGGCGATGCATATCGTGCCGGGCGACGCCGGCGCGGAATTGGAGCGGTCGCTCGCCGAGATAACCAGGGAGCGACCGGAAATGACGTCATGGGTCTGGCCATCATCGGACGGTGAATTGCCGCCGTTCCCGGACTAACGGAGATCCCGGACCTGACGACCGTGACATCACCGTGTCAGGACGCTGATGCCGATGCTGTTTTCATCGAGCTCGATGCGCAGATGCGTTGCCGATGGCCGCGTATCCGCGATGGCAAGGATTTCCTCGGCGGCAAGGAATTCGATGCCGTCATCGCCGCCAAAATAGCGGCGCTTGTATTCCCACCAGTCCGAATTGCTGCCGGGATTGCATTCGTCCGCATAGCAGACCATCGGTTTGCCTCCGTCAGGGAGCTTGCCGTTCGAGAGCACATAAACTCCTTGGTCGCCAACCAGCCAAAGACCGGGTTTTTCATCCTTGCCCGGCGCCAGGCCGTAATGGGGATTGCGGTAGCCGCCGTTGGCGGCGGCATCCAGCTCGCCGCGCGCAATGATAGCGCGCACCGCTGAAAGCGGGAACGTGAACATGATTTTCTCCTGAACTTGAGAGGACTTCGCCGTGATCGGTCAAGCGACGACAAAGCCCGTGGGTGAATTTGGTAGTGGTCAGCATGCAGCCGACGACGTTCGACGGAACGTCATAGGCAAATGCCGGGCGCGATTGATCGCGAGCCGGGTATCAAGCGCCAGTGGACGGCTTTCCCGTGCGGAGTTTGTCTTCGATTTCTTCATCGGTCAGATCTTCCAGGAGTTTCAGGATGGTGCCATGGCCGCCTGCATTGACTAGGATACTGCGCTTGCCGCGATGCTCGGCTGGCCAGGCGCTTGGGTCGGCCGAACCTGCGATGCCACGAAAATCGGGATGCGTTCCGCCCCAGATCGCCTCAAGTTTCTCTTCGCGCGTCATGCTGTCGGGGAACTGACTCTCGTAAGCGATGATGGCTTCCCGCATCGCATCGGGGCTTTGGCGGTCGGAGAGGTCGCAAAACCCAGTGAACCATCGCCGCCGGCCGCGAATGGTGATTTCGAAGAAGACGCTGGTGATATAACCGGCCTTGAACTCCGACATTCCGAACATGCCGGCTCTGAGAAAGAGCGGCGGCAGCATGTCGAGCATGAAGTAATATGCACTTGCTTCGATCTCGAACCATTGGCAAGCATAGTATGGCGAAGGGGCCGTTCGAGCGGCGTTCGCATTCTTCATTGCGGCGGGGTATGCAGAGCCGGCGGCTCAGGCGATGAGCGGCAGTCGGTTCAGCGATGAGGTGGGGGTGTAATCAGGAAGCCGAGACGTCCAGAACCAACGAGGCTTCAGGCTGCTCGCGACACGGCAGATCTCGGAGAACTTCCCACGCCGCTGATTGCGTGAACGAGCGCTGCGAGCGCAGGAATGTCGTCGAGCAGAGTGAGATCGGCCAAGTGATTGGGGCCACCGGTGTAGTCCTGCCGACCCTTGCAGGTCCGGATCAGAATTCCGTGTCCAGACAAAAGACCGAACTGGCCAACCTTGATATAAACGCGGCGGTGATGCAGGGTTATTTCACCTGCGACAGCTATGCCTGCCTTGTTTGAACGCAGATCGTACGATCCGGCAGGCAGGTACAGTTCGGCGGCAAGCTTTTTCAAACGTGAGCGCGCGGTTGAATGAAAGCGCCTCTTCTGTTGCTCGTCATAGGAGCAGCTTCTGTTCCAGTCGAACATGTCGATCTCCATGAAACGGAACAGGCCCGGCGATCGCTTGCGCGACCCTGGGCCTGTCGTCAGTTGGTTCTATGCGGTGAAGGGGTCAGGCGGCCGTGCGGCCCTCGATGACATCGGCGCCGACCTCGTCGGCGGAGACCTGCTCGAGATAAGCCCGGTTGTATAAATTGCTGCCGAGCCAGCGTTCGGCCGCCTGACGGTTCTCTGCGAGATGCAGGAGCTCCGGGCTGTCGCCGAGGTCCTGCAGAACGCGGACCATCCCGATCGCTGGACGCTCGACGATCTCAAAATGCAGGTCGCTCTCGACGGACCAGGTGCGCCGGACCGAGACGACGATAACGCCGCCCTGGCCGAAATCGCCTTCGTGCAAAGTGAAATAGGCCGGCGAGCTATAGGTCGCCCGCGATCGTGGCGGTTCCTTCCTGACCAGGCGGCCGGTGCCATTGCGGCTTTCCCAAGCGACGACCTTTTTCGTGAAACGGGCTGGCGGCTTCGGGGTGCGGTCGGTGTAACGGACGAGGCTCCCCAATCGGGCAGAATCGTAGAGATATGGGCTGACATGTGGATCTCTCCATGTTGGAAAACGAAAAAAGGCCCGGCGAAGATGCCGGGCCCGGTGCGGAGCGGGAGACCGATTATTCGGCGGCCTGGAGGTGGTCCGCCTCGTTGCCGATGCCGACCGTGGATTCGTCGGTGGATTGATCCGCATCGCCCGCGAGGAAGGCCGGCAGTTCGGCGGCATCGCCATCGTCCGGTTTATCGTCGGTGACGGTCTCGCCGGCATCGGCAACCGCGTCGTCGATATCGAGACGCAGCGGCTCGGGCAGCCAGTTCGACCCTTCGAGAAGACGGGCAGCCTCACGTGCCATCAAGTCCTTCTTCATGTGGTCGATCAGCTGCGCCGAGTCCTCGCCGCGCGCTTCCCGCACCGCCTGAACAATCCGGGCCTTGGTGACGCGGCCGAGATAATTGTCGACGGTGGGCTCCCAGCCGGCCGTGACCATGTCGAACTGAAGCGTGGCCGCGACTGCATCGGCATGGGCAAGCGCGCCAGGGCGCCTGTTCCAGGGCTCGACGACTGCGTTGAGCGAGAGCGATGCGCAGTGCGCGAACAGCGCCTTTCGGCTCGCTTCATCGAGACCGAGCAGGAAATCCCATAGCTTGTCGCTGTCGGGCATATCCCTGTCCCAGGCCTCGTGCCGCTCGGCAATTTCCTTCGCCCACTGGGTTTCGGCCAAGTCTTGTACCTGGCCGAAACTGTTGCTTGTCAGGCTGATCTCGAGGCAGCTGTCCTTGGCGAACCTGAAGAACACCTGCAATACGAGTGCATGGAGAACCGCGACGAAGGCGATGTCGACGTCGCTGGCGAGCGCGTTGCGCAGGGCGAGCGTCTTTTGAGCGGTGAGATCGAAGACGAGGCGATCGGGCAGCGGCTTTATGCCTTCATCCTCGGGTTCTTCCGCACCGTCGGATGTACCGTTCACGGACCGACCGTTGACAACAACGCCATTGCCGCTGTCAACCTCGGACTGTGACGCGTCGCGATCCTCGCCGTCGCCCCCTTCGTCGTCTTCGCCTGTCTCGACCCGCGGTTCGTCCTCGGGACGGACAAAGCCGGCTTCGATCTGCAACTGGCCGTTGGCACCGAGCGTGACAAACGCTCCGGCGATAGTCTTGTGCGTCGGATCGTAGACATGGGGACGATCGCTGAAGCCGTCGAGTTCAGCGCCGAGCTGATCGAGCTTGTCCTCGATCTCCTGGTCGGCCTCCTCCATCTCGGCATACCTGGCGTCGAGCGCATCATACTCGGCCTTTACCGTATCGTAGCGAGCGGTCTCCTCGGCGCTCATCTCCGGCTGTTCGGCATAGACACGCCGCATGCCGGAGGTGTGGCCATAGGGGAAGCTGATCGCCGCCTCGACCCACTTCCAGCCGTCGGCGCGAACGGCTTCAGCGTCCATCTTCAGCTTATCGAAGACCAGCTGCTCAAGAAGAGCTGCATCCTGGAACCAGCCGCCAGAATCCTGCTCGAACAGGTCGCGAAGGATGATGCCGCCAGCTGCTTCATAGGCCTCAGTACCGACGTAGACGGCCCGGCGATCATCGGCCCGCACCGTCGTCTCCGTCAGCAAGCGCCTTATATAGTATGGCTCCTGCATGTTCGAGTTGTTGGATATGCGCTCCCAGACCTGCTCCTGACGTGCATGGTCGTCGGAGATCGAAAACGCGATGATCTGCTCGAGGCGGATTTCGTCCTGTTCGTAGAGCTCGAGCAGCTTTGGCGAAACCGAGGCGAGTTTCAGCCGCTGCTTGACGGTCGCCGCCGACACGAAGAAGCGGGCGGCGATCTCCTCGACGTCAAGACCCTGCTCGTTCAGAGTCTTGAATGCGCGGAACTGGTCGAGCGGATGCAGGTTTTCGCGATGCACGTTCTCGGCAAGCGAGTCCTCTTCGGCCGATGTTGTTCCGCTGCGGTTGACAATGCAGGGGATCGGTTCGTTCTTTGCCAGACGTTTCTGCTTGACGAGAATGCCGAGCGCCAGATAGCGGCGGCCGCCGGCCGGCACTTCGAAGGTGCCGGTCTCCTCTCCGTTTCCGTCAAGTACGGGACGAACGTTCAGGCTCTGCAGGAGCTTGCGCCGGCCGATGTCTTCGGCGAGTTGGTCGATCGTGACGCCGTCCTTTACCCGGCGGACATTTTCCTGCGACAGCACGAGCTTGTCGTAGGCGATATTCTCCGAGGGGTTCATTGCGATCTTCTTAATGGCGCTTTTTGCCATGGTCAGGGTCTCCATGACGGGCGGCTCGGGGCCTCTCCCCGAACCTCCAAACCCGTCGCCAACCCTCCCCTCCGCACTCTGCCTCTCGCGGTGCCGCGCCGGCGGCCTCAACGCGGTTCGGCGACATCGACCCGGTCAGCCTTGCGCAGAGCCTCGATCGTGCGGGCAGCAGCGCAGTCGCTCGAGGTCTGCGGCTGCGTTGCCTGTGAGCCGGTCGAGGATCCGGAGATACGCTCCCTCGTCCGCGCCGCTACAGTTCGACATGCGGCGATTGTAGCGATGCATTTTCGGGCGCGAGCTGATCGTCTCTGTCTCGGCACGATCGCGCAGAGACCGTCCGAGCTCGTAAAGATTGGGGCGCGTGTCCCGCAACCGGGCTTCGATTCGAGACAACGCCGTGTAGGCTTCAGGATGGCTCATCATTGTGCGTCGCCCTCCCGCCCGCCAGAAATCAGCTTTGCGACGCGACGCACGAAGACCGGACGGGTCTCAGCCTCCTGGGCAAGGCGGCGGATCAACTCGAGCTCGGCATCCGAGCAGTCGCCGCGCACCTCGAGATCGATCCAGTGACCCGCTCGGCCGACATGGGAATCGCGCAGCCGGTGGCTGGATGAGGAGTAATAGCTCTCGTGAGGGTCGTTGAGCCGGACGCGGGTGCGCAGGAAAAGGATGCCTGAACCCAGATTGCCGCAGAAAAGGAATTGGGCGGCCGGGGTGACCTTCGGACCGCCGCCGATTTTCCGATGGCCGATCTGGCGGAAGGCTTCACCGAAGCTGGACGGGTTGGGCGTGATGCGCGCTGTCAGCTTGCCGTCGAAGACCCAGGGAGACCGATGGGGATCGACCCGACCCACTGCGATCTGATGAAGGAGATCGAGTAGATAGGCGGGATCAGCCGGATAGGGGCAACTCCGCCAGACGTTGCGTATCGTCCGACGGAGTGGATCGGGGAGCGCAAAAAGCCGGGCACGGGCTTTGCGCCAACGGGCCGCGCGCTGGGCGCGCTGCTCCTGTTCGCGCCTTTCCCACCAGACGTGCCGGCGGGTCATTTCTTCCTCGACGCTGTGCTGTCGCTCGGCGATCATCTCGGCGAAGAGCGGCAATGCCTCGCGCTCGAGGCGCTGCTTGCGCTTGAAGGCGGCGCGTTTGCGCGATGTGTCCCGATAGGGTTCGGGTTTCGGCCAGGGGCGGAAACGCATCAGGCCCCCTCCCCGCGCCCAGTCCGCGCGGCATTGGAAAGGATGCGGATGGCTGTGGTGATGCTGCCGGCCTCACGCGCCGCTTCGGCATAGGTGGAGAGCGGGTACACGGCGGTGAAGAAGATGTCGCGCTCGATATGCATACCGAACGGCAGGCTGAGCGAGGCGAGTTCTTCGAGACTGAACGATCCAATCTCCGGGAAGCCAAGATCCGCGAGGCCGACGCAAGTATCGTTGTCCGCATCCAGCTCGGTAGCGGGCCAGGTGCCGATACCGAGCTGATTGAAGAACTTGGCCACTGGAACGTGGTCACGACCGGACTGGCGGCCATTGGCGAGAAGCTGATCGCGCTGACCAGGCGTCAGCAAGGGCATCGGGGTTTGGGCGGTTTCGTCCATGGGTCGTGCTCCGTGACGGGCGGCCGAAAGCGAGCCCTTCGACCTCCTGACCCGTCACGACGAAAGGCGCCGTCCTCCTGGCTGGGAGGACGGCGCCTTGGAGCGGCGATCATGAGAAATCCGGCAGTGCGATGTGCAGGATCGCCGGCCAGGACAGGATCAGTGAACAAGAGCGCGAGAACATGATCGCCCAGCATGTTCAGGTCCGCGCCCTGTTACAACGCGGCAGCGAGAGCAGGAGTAGGCTGGCCCGCATTCATCTCATCCGGAATGGCAGATGAAGCCGGGCGCCCGTCAGCGGGCAAGGGTTGCTGCGCATGCATCCAGTCGGCCGCTTGCTGGGCCTTGCTGGCGGCCGTGAAGATGGCGCGGGGATCGTCCTTCAATACTCCGATCCACGAGGCAAGATACGCTGCATGATCGGGGCGCGGATGGTGCGCTATCCCCAGATCGGCGAGGACAAGCCCGCTGAGAATCTCCACGCAGCATTCCTCTGCAGCATAGGAAGCCGAGCCGAACCGGCCGGAGAGATCGCGGTCAAGCCGGTGCTTTGAACCGCTGGCGTGGCCGTTCTCATGCAGCCACACCCCATAGAACGACGCGGCATCGCGAAAGGAAGCGAAGTCCGGCATGAACACCGTGTCCGTTGACGGAAGATAACAGGCTTCCGAACCGCCGAACACGGTCTTGATTGCGAGGTTGGCGATGAAAGCCTCCGCATGCGCCAGACGTTCGCTCTCCGGCAGGACGTCCGTCGGCGGCTGCTCGTATCCGTCGACCTGCGCGACATTGAACACCGAGAATGCCCAGGCAAACATCCGCCGGCGGCCACCGTCATCATTGTCGTCGTCGCCAGCCGGCTCGGCGGAAGGGATCTGCTTCCACAGCACGACAATGGTCGAGCGTTCGCCCTTGCGCACCTGCGCGCCGGCGTCCTGCCATTGCCGGTAGGTGCCCCACAGGCCATCGGTGTAACCTCCGGCCATGGTTGCGAGCCACAGCGCCACCGTGTTTATGCCTCGGTAGCGCTTGCCGGAAGCGACATTGGTCGGGCGGGCAACGCTCGTCCCGTTGTGGAACCACGGCGCACGCCACTCGCCTGCACCTTGCTCGATTGCCGCGATGATCTCGGCGGTGACGCGCGTGTAAACATCGGCACGCGCTCCGGACTGCATCCTGGAAGACATCGTTATAGCTCCTTGGGAGCGACGCGAGCGCAAGGGATCATCACCCCTTGCGGGCGGCGCGAGGCTCAACATCGATGGAAAGGGATCAGCGGCGGACGCCGGGAGCCCCTCTCCCGGACCTTCGCCCGCCACCGCACCCCCCCGCCTGCCCTCTTCCTCTGCTGGCCGCCCCGCAACGCTGGCGTGGCCGTCCAATTCATCATCGGCGGGGCCGACTTGCTTCGATGGCAAAACTATGAGTCAATGGGGGCGTGGGATGCGGCGGCGTCCGGAGCAAATGGAGGCGATGCGACGTTTCAGTCTTGCTGACCAGGTGATCGAGGAGGCGGCGCCGGATCTTCAGGATGCGCTTGCGGATGCTTATCGGAGGAAACTCCGGCCGCTTTGCCTGTGCAGGGAGCCGGGCCCCGCGATGTATATCGCGCAGGTTGGTGATCAATATGTCGTCAAACGGATGCCGCTATCCGGTGGTGGCCATGATCCTTCCTGTATCTCATACGAGCCGCCTGACGAACTGTCAGGGCTCGGAGTGCTGATGGGCAGCGCAATTCAGGTTGATTCAGAGAGCGGGATGGCGGCGCTCAAGCTGGATTTCAATCTTTCGAAAGTTGGCGCTCGATCGGCGATTCCTGTGGGCGCCGGAGGCTCAGACAGAGTAGTCGGGGACACGAAGAAACTGTCGCTGCGTGGCCTACTTCATTACCTGTGGCATGAAGCCGAACTCAACGTCTGGACATCGCGATGGGCTGGCAAACGCCATTGGTGGAACATCCGTTGGCACCTCATCGAGGCCTCGCGCCAGATGACGGTCAAGGGCGGACCGCTGAGCGGCATATTGTTCGTGCCAGAACCGTTCCGGTCCCCCGACAAGACCGCGATAGAACAGAGACGCGCGGAGGCGCTTGCGCCTGCAGTGCCCGCGAAGAGTGGTCCAAGAAAGTTGATGATCCTTGTGGGTGAGGTCAAGGAATTCGGCGTTGCCCGCAGTGGTCACAAGTTGGTCGTCAAGCACATGCCCGGGTTCGTGTTCCTACTCGACGATGGTCTGTACCGTCGGCTCCAAAACCGTTTTGAAATCGAGATGGCTCTGTGGGGCGCGGATGAGGCATCGCATCTGATCGCCATTGCCACCTTCGGGTTGACGCCTGCAGGACTGGCGGTGATCGAGGAAATGGCAGTCATGGTGGTGGCGGAGAATTGGGTGCCCTACGAGTCCGCCTATGAAAAGAAGCTGCTCGATGCGCTCGCCAGAGTAAGAGAGCGAAGTGTGAAGGCGCTGCGCTACAACCTGCCACGGGACAAGCCGGCGGTGGCCGCGATGTTACAAATTCCGCCGCGACCAGTTGGACTTTACGTCGTACCTCCTTCTTCCGATCGCGCATATGAGGAGACGCTGGGCGAATTGATTGCATCGCGACCCGAGTTCGATTCCTGGATCTGGCGGACAGCCGATGGTGAGATGCCGCCATTGCCCGCTTGGCAGGACCGTGTGCCCGTCGCATGACGCCACGGCAGCGAGTCTCCCTCGCCTTTCCAACGCACTTCAATCACATAAAACAAAACCCCGCCGAAAATCGACGGGGATTATCAGCGGTCTGAGGGCGGCATTGCTGCCGCCCTCCCGAGATGTTGAGATGTGAGGACCTTAGAACCCCCCCATGCCGCCCATGCCGCCCATCCCACCCATGCCACCGCCGCCCATGCCGCCAGGCATGCCGCCGCCAGCCGACTCCTTCTTCGGAGCCTCCGCGATCATGGCTTCGGTGGTGACGAGCAGGCCGGCGACCGAGGCCGCGTCCTGGAGAGCCGTACGGACAACCTTCATCGGATCGACGATACCCATGGCGATCATGTCGCCATACTCGCCGGTCTGGGCGTTGTAGCCGAAGGTCGCGCCCTTGTTCTCGAGGATCTTGCCGGCAACGATCGCAGCTTCGGCACCGGCGTTGGCCGCGATCTGGCGGGCCGGAGCCTGCAGTGCGCGACGCACGATGTTGATGCCGGCGGTCTGGTCGGAGTTGGCGCCGGTTGCCTTGATGGTCAGCGAAGCGCGCAGCAGGGCAACGCCGCCGCCGGGGACGATGCCTTCTTCCACGGCCGCGCGGGTCGCGTTCAGCGCATCGTCAACGCGGTCCTTCTTCTCCTTCACCTCGACTTCCGTCGCACCGCCGACGCGGATCACCGCAACGCCGCCTGCGAGCTTGGCCAGACGCTCCTGCAGCTTCTCCTTGTCGTAGTCCGAGGTGGTCTCCTCGATCTGCTGCTTGATCTGGGCAACGCGCCCCTGGATCTCGGCCTTCTTGCCGGCGCCGTCGACGATGGTGGTGTTCTCCTTGGAGATCGACACCTTCTTGGCGCGGCCGAGCATGTTGAGGCCGACATTCTCGAGCTTGATGCCGAGATCTTCGGAGATGACCTGGCCACCGGTGAGGATGGC
>NZ_JHQR01000218.1 GCF_014843825.1 Mesorhizobium silamurunense | reverse complement strand
GGCGAGGCCAGGCCACCTGCCGCGGCGATCGCGCCGGCAAGGGCGAGGCCACCCATCGCAAATGCCGCACGGCTGGCGAACGCCATGTAGCCGGTGGCGGCAACGAGAAGCGCCGCGAACCAGCACAAACCGAAAGCGCCGAAGATCGCGGCCACGGTAACGGCCGCGCCGAGACTGGAGGTGACCAGCGTCACCGCCGCGCCCGCGGCGAGAAAAGGAGCGGCGAGCATGATGCCGATGAAGCGGCGCTGACGCAGGCGCTCGGCCTCGCCCGTGACGGTCGGATGAACCATGCGTTCGCAACCGGCGGCAATCGCGCCAGGCAGATGAACGTATCTGGCCGTAATCGAACTCAACGCACTCGTACCCGGTCGTGAAACTACCCTGCTTTTTGCAGGTGACTCTTGGTTGGCTTGAAACTCGCACCCAGCGTTTAAGGAATGGATAAGGCAGACGAGGCGAGCGCCCCCGCCCGAGGCAAATATTGGGACGCCGGCGCCGCAGAGCCCGTCGATCTGCCGCCATGGTAAATGGAGCGTTAGCCGCGACAGGCGCGCCGGGCTTCCCGAAAACCCCGTGCCGGCCCTTCTTCGTTTCGAAATTTTGCTTTTAAAACAATTATATAGATGGTTATCATAAAGTTAATGCAATCGATGAGATTTGAATGAAATCAATCTCGAAACCAATCCTTTCGAATTTATCTAAAATTTGAAGAAAATTCGCAGCTTGGGCGCAAGCCGTCCTTTGCGTGGCCGTGCCACTATCCCGCCCATAAAAAGAGGTCATGCCAATGGACGCATGATCCGGTCACGGACGAGAGGCATTAAGATGGGCTTTCTGATCAGGATGGCTTTCTGGTTTTCGCTGGTGCTCTTGGCGCTGCCGCTCAGCGTCGGCCCGGACGAGGATGGCCGCGAGGCGGTCGGACCGATCCAGGCGCTGTTTGCAGCGCGCGAGGCGGTCGGCGACATTGCCGGAATCTGCGAGCGCAAGCCGGACGTCTGCGAGACCGGCAAATCGGCCATGCACACCATCACCGTCCGCGCCCAGGAAACCGCCAAGATCGCCGCGGCCATGCTTGACGACCAGCAGTCCGATAAGCCGGCAGCACCCGGGGCGAGGGTGGCGGAAACCTCTGCCGAGACCACCGGCAGCGTCGCCGAAGACATCGTGCTGCCCGCCAAGGTCAACATCCCGGTGATGCTGACGGCGAAGAACTGAGATTGCTTTCAGCCGTTCGCTCGGCCTCTTTAGTTTTGACGCAATTCCGGACGGAGGGCTACGGCGAAGTCGCCGAACCTAAACGTTTCACACTTTTCCTGGAATTGCTCTAACGCCGCGGGCCGGTCCGACCTCTCGACGCCCGCGGCGTCTTTCTTTTTCCGTGACGCGGCGGCGCCGGGTCACTATATGCGGGCAATGACGACCTCGATCGCAACGATCCGCGACGACTTCTCTCTGCTCGACGAGTGGGAGGATCGCTACCGCTATGTAATCGAGCTCGGCGAGGCGCTGCCGCCGTTTCCCGAGGCCGAACGCACACCGGCCAACAAGGTGCCGGGCTGCGTCAGCCAGGTGTGGCTGATCACCGAGCAGGGAGAAGGCGTCGATCCGGTGATCGCCTTCCAGGGCGATTCCGACGCCCACATCGTGCGCGGCCTTGTCGCCATCATGCTGGCGCTGTTCTCGGGCCGGCCGGCCAGCGAAATCCAGAACACCGATGCGGAAGTGACGCTGAAAGAGCTCGGCCTCGACGACCATCTGTCGCCGCAGCGCGCCAATGGCCTTCGCTCGATGGTCAAGCGCATCAAGCGCGACGCCGAAGCGGCTTTGAAGCAGACCGCCTGACTCAACCAAACCCAGCGACGAACCGCATTGCGGCGGGTTTACCCGTTCACGGAAAACCGCCGCGCGCTTTTCCTGGAATTCAAAAGCAAACGGCGCCCCGCGGGCGCCGTCGCTTTGCTGAAGAGTACAAGCCGCTACCGGCGACCCTTGGGCTTACGGCCGAGGCCCATCTTCTTGGCCAACTGCGAACGAGCGGCTGCGTAGTTGGGAGCGACCATCGGATAGTTGGCGTCCAGACCCCACTTCTCGCGATATTCTTCCGGGGTGAGGTTGTAGTGCGTCATCAGATGGCGCTTCAGCGATTTGAACTTCTTGCCGTCTTCGAGACAGACGATGTAGTCGTCATGCACGGAGCGCTTCGGGTTGACGGCCGGCTTCTGCTTCTCGGCCGACGGCTGCTCCGTCGTGCCGCCGACGCGGCCGAGCGCGGCATGAACATCGGCAATCAGGTTCGGCAGTTCACCGACCGGCACCGGGTTGTTGCTGACATAGGCCGCCACGACATCAGCGGTCAGCTCGATTAGCGCGTCACCATTCCTTGAAGGTGTTTCGACGATATCCATTGTGCTCAGGCCCCAACGAGAGTTTGTTTCTAGACTGCGCCCTTTTCTGGATCGGGCATCGCGCGAATTTCATGCAGGCAAGCCCCGCGATTCGCGTCGCGTCATCTTAATGACGCTATGCTGCAAGTAAGTCAATTCACCTATTGAATTATATTCGGCGATATTCATCAAATATTGCCGATTCAGCTTCAAAATTTCGTTCGCCGTGTAACTTAGCGAGATTTTTCTGGCCGGACCAGCGCAGCCTGACGTGGCGTCAAGCATGCTTTTACACCTCAGGTGGCGCTAAACAAGGCTCTCAATGCTTGACCAATGCTTGGCTACCCTGGGCGGCGAGGACGAAAAATCCTGTGGACCACAGGCCGCGGACATTCATCCTCGCGTCAAACACCAAATGGCCTCGACGAACATTCAGTAGGGCGCGATGTACTTGCCGTAGACCCAGCCGGTGACGAAATGACCGTTCTGCGCAGGATCGTGCCAGACCTCGCACCAGCGATAGCGGATCGCCTGCCGCTGCTTCCAATGCGGCTGGCCGGCAACGTCGAGCAGGTCTATCCCACCCGTGCAGCGGCCGGTCATCTGCAAGACGGTGCCGTTCGGATAGGCCGCCTGCTTTTGCGATGTGTTTGACGGATACTTGCGCGCGTTGAGCGTGTCGCCGAACGGCACGCCAGCCACTTGCCAGGCGGCGAACGCGGTTGCATGAGACTGGCTGGATAAGGCCAGCACTGTCGAAGCGACAGCAAAGGCGACCGCGGCGCGAACATAGGATTTCATCTTTTCCCCCTTCGACTTACTTTCTGCAGACCATCTTGAGCCCCACCCCTTGAACCGCCGCTGAGCGGCGTGTTCATTCGCCATTCAAGCAAATTTCAGGCAAATTCCACAGCGAGACGTAATGACCAGACCTTCCAGCTTCCGGGCTGCCTTCCCGACCGCCAACCCGCCGCGGCCCGAGAAACGCCCCATCTTCGACGTGCATCACGGCATCGCCCGCACCGACGACTATGCCTGGATGCGCGCCGACAACTGGCAGGCGATGTTCAGGGACCCATCGCTCCTCGACGGCGCGATCCGCGCCCATCTCGAGGCCGAGAATGCCTACCAGGCAACGCTGATGGCCGACACGGCCGAGCTGCGGAGCAAGCTGTTCGCCGAGATGAAGGGGCGCATCAAGGAGGACGACTCCACCGTGCCGATGAAGGACGGTCCCTATGCCTATGGCTCGTCCTTCCGGCTGGGCGGCGAGCAGCCGCGTTACTTCCGCACGCCGCGCGACGGCGGCACTGAGGAGATCCTGCTCGACGGCGACGCGGAAGCCGAAGGCAAGCCCTATTTCCGTCTCGGCGGCGTCGACCATTCGGCCGACCATCGCAAGCTGCTCTGGGCCTTCGACGACAAGGGTTCGGAATTCTTCATCCTGCGCGTGCGCGACATCGCCAGCGGCAAGGAACTGACGGACCAGATCCCGGATACGGGTGGCGGCGGTGTGTGGAACGCCGGAGACGACGGCTTCTTCTACACCCACCTCGACAACAACCACCGCCCGTCAAAAGTGTTCTTCCACGCACTTGGCGACAGTCCGGAGAACGACCGGCTGATCTACGAAGAGACAGATCCCGGCTTCTTCATGGACGTCAGCGGAACGCGTTCCAACGATTGGATCATGATCGGCATCAACGACCATGAAACCTCCGAATACCGGCTTCTGCGCGCCGACGAGCCGCTCGGCGAGCCGACGCTGGTGGCGGCGCGCGAGACCGGCCTGCAATATGATCTGGAAGAAGGCGGCGACGTCTTCTTCATCCTCACCAATGCCGACGGCGCCAAGGACTTCAAGATCATGACCGCGCCGGTGGAGAACCCGGTGCGCGCCAACTGGAAGGAACTGGTGCCGCACGAGCCCGGCCGGCTGATTCTGTCGGTGCTGGGCTTCAGGCACCATATGGTCAGGCTGGAGCGCAAGGAGGGCCTGCCACGCATCGTCGTGCGTGATCGGGCAACCGGCGAGGAGCATCTCATTTCCTTCGACGAGGAGGCCTTCTCGCTCGGCCTTTTCGGATCCTACGAATACGACACCGAGGTGATGCGCTTCACCTATTCGTCGATGACGACGCCGGCACAGGTGTTCGACTACGACATGCGCAGCCGAGAGCGCGTGCTGTTGAAGACGCAGGAAGTGCCTTCAGGCCACGATCCGGAGCACTATGTCACGCGCCGGCTGATGGCACCCGCCGCCGACGGCGAACTGGTGCCGATCTCGCTGATCCACCATCGCGACACGCCCCTCGACGGCTCGGCGCCCTGCCTGCTCTACGGCTACGGCTCCTACGGCATCACGGTGCCGGCAGCCTTCAACACCAACTGGTTCTCGCTGGTCGATCGCGGTTTCGTCTTCGCCATCGCCCATGTGCGCGGCGGCAAGGACAAGGGCTATGGCTGGTACGACGACGGCAAGCGGGCGCACAAGATGAACACCTTCACGGATTTCATCGCCTCAGCGCGCCATCTGGTGGCCGAACGCTACACAAGGCATGACCGTATCGTTGCCCAAGGCGGCTCGGCCGGCGGCATGCTGATGGGAGCGATCGCCAACATGGCGCCAGAAAGCTTCGGCGGCATCGTCGCCGAGGTGCCGTTCGTCGACGTGCTCACAACCATGCTCGACGCCAACCTGCCGCTGACGCCGCCGGAATGGCCGGAATGGGGCAATCCGATCGCGTCGGCCGACGACTACGGCACGATCGCGGCCTATTCGCCCTACGACAATGTCGCGGCGCTCCACTATCCGCCGATCCTGGCGCTGGCCGGGCTCACCGACCCACGCGTCACCTATTGGGAGCCGGCCAAATGGGTGGCGCGGCTGCGCGACCGCAAGGCGGGCGACAATCCGGTGCTGTTCAAGATCAACATGGAGTCCGGCCATGCCGGCGCCTCGGGCCGGTTCTCCCGGCTGGAGGAGATCGCGTACATCTACGCCTTTGCCTTGAAAGTGACCGGCAAGGCCTGATTTTTCCCTCGCAATCGCAAGGGCCACGCGCTACGCAATGCGCCGTCGTTTTTGGTCGCGGCCTTTCTGGGTCGCGCCATCTGTCATTCGCAGGGTTCGTCATGCTGCTCGTCGACGTCTATCTCGACAAATCGCCCATCCAGGGCATCGGCGTCTTCGCCAAACACCGCATTCCAAAGGGCGCGCTGATCTGGAAGCTCGACCCAAGGTTCGACCGGCGCATTCCCGTCGACACCTATGAGAACGAAAGCGGCCCGGTGAAGTCCTACCTCGATCGCTACTCCTATCCGGACCGGCGCGACCCGAACTACATCGTCTTCGAGGCGGACGATGCGCGCTACATGAACCATGCGGACGAGCCGAATTGCGACGTCTCCTCGCCCGAGGAAACCTACGCGCTGCGCGACATCGCGCCCGGCGAGGAACTGACCTGTGACTACAACCACTTTTTCGAGAACGGCTTCGACTTCCTGGGCGACCGCCACCCGTAGTCGGAGCGGTTCAAGTGCGACCGCGGACGGCGCGTCTTACGCAGAGAGCAATTCCGGCTGGCGTCCCATGGCCAATCTGCCGCGCAGGTTTCGAATGCCTGCCAAGGCTTTGCCGGCGATGATGCCTAAAGCGACGCCGCCGGTAATCGCAAGCAGTTTGAAGCCCGGAGCCGGCAGCCGGCCTGCGACGGGCGCCATCAAAAGCTCCGGGACGAAGCGGTGGAACAGGTAGATCGGGAAAGCCGCGACCGCGACCTGTGTAACCACCCGCCCTACCCCGGCTGACAAGCGAACACGCGGTAGGTAAAGAAGAACCGAAAGCGCGGTGAAGATCATCAAATACTTGACCGTCGTCCCCAGCCAGACCGACTCCCAAAAGGCTAGATAGCCCAGCACAGCGGCGGCAAACGCGGTCACGACGAGCTTTCTGGCGGGAGTGTCGGCCAAACCGGCGCACCAACCAAAGACAGCAAGGTGGAAGACCCAGTAGATCGCGAAGATCTGGCGGCTGCCTAAGTCGACGAACAATGGGACTGAAAAGCGCGCGGCAGCGGCAAACACCAAAAGGCCAAGCGAGAAGGCGAAGGGTCGAGCTCGGGCCAACTTGCGTAAAACCGGAATGGCGAAGATGAGAGCGAAGACCAGAAGCGTCTGCGCAGAGGCCTCGATGAACCAGTAGAGATACGGGATCATCTCGTGACGATCCGGTTCGGCATAGCCGAAGTTGCCAGTAAGGGTCATCGAGGCCCAGGGGGCCGCCTGCCAGGCGACGGCGTAAGCGGCGACAATGAGAAAATGCGGAATCAGGACACCGATCGCAGGTTTCAGCGCGTGCCGGATTCGACCGGCAAGGAAATGGACCGACTGGAAACGCGCAAGACTGTAGCCGACAAGCAGCATCATGACGCCGGAGCCGCCGGGGATAGGCCACAGCGTCTCGTGATGCACGACCACCAGAAGGATCGCCATGACCCTCAGCACCAAATCGACAGGCATCTCGCTTGCCTGCCTGCGCATGAGAGGTCGCTCCGCCGCATGAAGATTTGTCAATTCTGCGACGCTTAGCCGTTCCCAGCCGTCCGGCAGTTCCAAGCCAAGCCGCTCGAGTTCCAGAGCCAATTGCAGAAAGCGAAGGGAATCTCCGCCGAGAGAGACAAAGCTGTCGTTGCGGCCGACGGAGAGCGGGTAGAACACGCGGGCATAGGCACCAAGCACGCCGCCCCTTTCGGAGCGGATTTCCGCCCGTCCTTGCAACATCTCGCGCTGGAGGCAGGTATAGTCGATCTTGCCCGAGGCAAGTCTGGGGAAGTCGCCGCGCGTGGCAACGCGAACCAGATTGGCGGGCAAGCGACTGACTTCGGCAAGGATAGACTGTGCCCTCCCCACCGAGCCGGCGCCGATCACATAGGCCTGCAACCCTCGATCGTCGCCGAGCACCGCGGCCGCAATGCCCGCGCGCTCCAGCGCCTGCTCCATGATATCGAAGCCGATCCTGAGGCCGGCAATCTTGGCAAAGCGGCTCTTGCGCCCGACGATGCGGAAGAACCCGTGCTCGTCCCGTACGGCGATATCACCGGTGTTCAGGGTCTCGACCTCGGCACCGCGCACCAGATCGCAACGCTGCGCGCCGTAACCCATCATTACGTTCGGACCGCGATAGACGAGCTCTCCCGGAATACCCGATCGCCTGATCGGCTCTCCTCCGGCATCGCGATGCCAAGGCTGCCGCCCGGGATGGCCACGCCGATGCGCCCCTCCCTGTCGGAAAGGCTCTCGGGCGGTACGAAAGCGATGCGCGCCGTCGCCTCGGTCTGGCCATACATGACGAAGAAGCGGCCGCCCCGGGCACGCATGTGATCCCTGTAGAGGCGGATAAGGTCGGGGCGGAGCTGTCCGCCCGCCACCGTCATCGTCCGCAATGTCCTGAGTTCAGCGTCGCGAAAACGCGCCCTTTCCAAGAGTTCGTAGGAATACGGAACGCCGGACAGATTCGTGCAGCCGCCGTCGGCGATCACTCTGAGGAAATCGCCGTCCATGATCGAGATGCCGGGGAAGAGGACGCTGGCGCCCGCAATCAGATGCGAGTTGAGGACCGACAGCCCGTAGGAATAGTGGAGCGGCAGCACGAGAGCGGCCCGATCGTTCGAAGAGAGTTCGAGATAGGCCGCAATCGAGCGCGCATTGGCCTCGATATTGCCATAGGAAAGCCTGACCGCCTTGCCGGCGCCCGAGCTGCCGGATGTCATCAGTAGCAGCGCGAGATCGGGGTACAGCGGCTCAGCGTCTCGTGCGCGCTGCGCCTCCCTGACGAGACGCCAGCGGCCGTCGAGTGGCCGGTAGGTGAAATCCGGCTGGAAGGCTGCCAGGAAATCTTCCCAGAGCCGGCTGTCGCAAGGCGGCAGCATGGCCACCGCATGGCCCGCCCGCAAAGCTCCAAGATAGGCGACGACCGCATGCTCGGAGGCTTCCGCCGAGATAGCCACGAGCTGCTTTCCCCCCTGCCCCAGCCGTGTAGCGAAGCGCCGCGCAAGGTCGTCGAGCTCCGCATAGGAGAGACTTCGTCCATCAGCGAAGAGAAATGCTGCGCGCTGTTCGCCACGGGCGAATTCGGACACAAGGTCGAGAGAGTGCATGGGCAAGCTTCGGTCCGCCTGGAAACTGGCCGAAGCGCCTATAATACATGATTATTTAAGTCAACTAATATGCGGTCGTTTGCCGTGCTCCAACCGCAGCATGAATTGGGCAATACGCATCAAATCAGCCCGCTGGCTTCTTGCGCGCCGGATAGCCATTGGGGTGCGGCGGGACGGCCTTGAGATAGGCGGCGATCGCGGCGCGGTCGTCGGCTGTCAATTGCGCGATGTTGCGCTGCACGTCGACCATGGCGCCGCCGACGGAATCGAAATCCGGCGTGAAGCCGGTTTCGAGATAGTTGGCGATGTCGGCCTCCGACCAATCCTTGGTGCCGCCCTGCGGGGTGATGTTGGGCATGACGCCGGAGCCTTCGGCGGCCACGGCGCCCGCCAGCCACTCGGCCTTCTTGAAGCCGCCGGCAAAGTCGCGCGGCGTGTGGCATTCGCCGCAATGGCCGGGCCCCTCGACCAGATAGCGGCCGGCCAGCACCTTGTCCGGCGCGCCGTCAGGCAAGACGATCACCGGTCCGGGGCTGAGATAGAGCCACTT
This sequence comes from Mesorhizobium silamurunense, assembly GCF_014843825.1. Taxonomy (GTDB): domain Bacteria; phylum Pseudomonadota; class Alphaproteobacteria; order Rhizobiales; family Rhizobiaceae; genus Mesorhizobium; species Mesorhizobium silamurunense. The sequence continues at coordinate 16,753 of NZ_JHQR01000218.1, read as the reverse complement.
CCAGAGGCCAATGCCGCGACGGATGTTGAAGGGGAAGGAGAGTTTGTGGTCAGGCGCCTTGCCGGCGACCGCCGGCAGCGTCTTCATGAAGGCATAGAGGTCGGCGACATCGGCCGGCTTCATGCGTGCATATGAGGCATAGGGAAAGGCCGGATAAAAATGCTCGCCGGAGGGCGAAACGCCCTTCAGCATCGCATTGGCGAAGTCTTCCTCGCTCCAGGCGCCGATGCCGTCCCCCGCATCCTGCGAGATGTTGGGCGGCACGAAGATGCCGAACGGCGTCTTCAGCTCCAGCCCGCCGGCAAGCTCCAGGCGGGCATCACCCTTGGACCCCGGTTTGGCATGGCAGGAGGTGCAGCCGCCGGCATAGAAGATGCGCTTGCCCTTGGCCGCGTCACCGGGGCTGAGCTGCGCTACGGTCGCGGCATCAAGCCTGACGGGCGCTGACAGCGCCCAGCCGGCGACCGCGCCGGCGCCGCCCAGAACGACGACGGTGCCGATGAGTTTCCTCAGCCAGCCCATGGCCGACTGTCAGCCCTTCTTGATCCTGTAGGTCTGATGGCAGGTGCCGCAGTCGCCGCCGATCGTGTTGAGCTGCGCCTTCAGCGCATCGGCGTCGGCCGGCGGGGAAGCGACCGCGGCCTTGACGTGGGTCAGCAGCTTGTCCTCTGCCGTATTGAAGCCGGCCTTGTCTTCCCAGATCTTGGGCGCGGCCGTGGTGTCGCCCTTGTCGCTGCCGGCCGGGAACAGCGTCTCGGCATCGAATTTTTCGGCATTGGCCTGCAAGGCCTTAAGTGTCGTCAGCACCGCGGCCGCGTCGAAATCCTCCTCGCCCTTGACCACCTTGGACAACTGGCCGGCGAGCTTGCCGCGCTCCTTCATCAGGGCCTGGCGATCCTTGATCGGATCGGCAAAAGCGGCCGAAACGGCAATAGCGAGCATAGAGATGGCGAGGACAAGCTTTCTCATTCGATTGGCTCCGTGGTGAAGAAAATTCGCGACTGGACGTTAACGGACCTGACCGTGGGAATATTCCCCCGGTGCCGTCACGATTTTCGCGATCGTGATCAATCTCGTGTGTCGGCAGAAAAAGAAAAGCCCCGGCATGCCGGGGCTTTTCGTCAAATATATCAGCCTTTTACCTTCTCGTATAGCTCCAGGACATAGTCCCAGTTGATCAGGCTATCGACGAAGGCTTCGAGATACTTCGGCCGCGCGTTGCGATAATCGATGTAATAGGAGTGTTCCCACACGTCGACGCCGAGGATCGGCGAAGCGCCATGGACCAGCGGGTTCTCGCCGTTTGGAGTCTTCGAGATCGCGAGCTTGCCATCCTTGACCGAGAGCCACGCCCAGCCGGAGCCGAACTGGGTGGTGCCGGCGGCGACGAAGTCCGCCTTGAACTTGTCGTAGCCGCCGAGATCGGCATCGACGGCCTTCTGCAGCGCCCCCGGCAGCTTGTTGCCGCCGCCGCCCTTCTTCATCCATTTCCAGAAGTGGATGTGGTTGTAGTGCTGGGCGGCATTGTTGAAGAGCCCGGCATTCTTGCCGAAGGACTGCTTCACGACCTCTTCGACCGAAAGGTCGCCCATTCCAGCCTCGGCGGCCAGCTTGTTGCCGTTGTCGACATAGGCCTTGTGGTGCTTGTCGTGGTGATACTCCAGCGTCTCCTTCGACATGTAAGGCTGCAGGGCCTCATAGTCGTAAGGCAAAGCGGGCAACTCAAAAGCCATGGATGGTACTCCCTCGTGGAAAAAATCCGGTGAAACTACCGAACTAAGATAGGTCTGGAATGGGTTGGGGCAACTCCAGAACGAAGCGCCGATCGCCTTTTTATCGGCTCAGGCGGCGGAAGTCGAATGCGCCCAATCCCAGTAGAGTTCGCGCGCCTTCTTGGCCACCGGTCCGGGCTGAAGGTTGCGGTCCTCAATGCGGGTGACCGGCACCACCTTCGAATGGTTGCCGGTCGAGAAGATCTCGTCCGCTTCGAGGAAATCGCGGATCGACAATGCCTTCTCGGTGGTCCTGAAGCCGTAGTCGCCGAGCAGGTTGATCGTGCGCGAGCGGGTGATGCCGGAAAGGAAGGTGCCGTTCGCGGCCGGCGTCATCACATGGCCGTCCTTGACCAGGAAAATATTGGAGGTGCCGGTTTCGGCGACATTGCCCAGCATATCCAGCACCAGCGCGTTGTCGAAGCCGCGCATCTTGGCCTCGAGGATAGCGCGGCCGTTGTTGGGATAGAGGCAGCCGGCCTTGGCGTTGGTCGGCATCGTCTCGATGGTCGGCCGCCGGAACGGCGAGACGCCGATCGAAAAGCCGGAAGGCGGAATCATCGGCGATTCGTAGAGGCAAAGACAGAAGCGGGTCGAGGACGGGTCCGCCGGCACGCCCATATAGCCGCCATGCTCGGCCCAGTACATCGGCCTGATATAGACGGCGGTCTTGCCGTCGAATTTCTTCATGCCATCCCAGGTCAGCCCGACAATCTGCTCCGTCGTCATGGAAGGCTTCAGGCCGAGCGCGATCGCCGAGGCGTTGACGCGCGCGGCGTGACGATCGAGATCTGGCGCCACGCCTTCGAACCAGCGGGCGCCGTCGAACACGCTGGTGCCCAGCCACATGGCATGGCTGCGCGGTCCGAGAATGGCGACGTTGCCCTCATACCAGTCGCCGTCCACATAGGTCCATGTCGCGGACTGCGCCGCCGCCGCCAGAGTCATCGTTTGCCGTCCATTTGGATGATTTCAGGCCGCCATAGGACGATGCTTTGACAGCCGGCGTCAACCAACATCGGTAAAAATCGTTGAGGCCAGAGGCACTTGACCTCAATCATTGCTTGCGCTGCGCCCCGGCGCGCCGCAAAACTTCTCCTCATGCATCATGCGGCCTATGTCTTCGACGCCTATGGCACGTTGTTCGACGTGCACGCCGCCGTGCGACGCCATGCCGGCGAGATCGGGCCTGACGGCCAACTTCTCTCCGAAATCTGGCGCGCCAAGCAGCTCGAATATTCCTGGGTCCGGACGCTGATGGGCGCCTACGCCGATTTCTGGCAGCTCACGGAGCAGGCGCTGGATTTCGCGCTGAAGAAGGTGCCCTCGGCCGATCCGACGCTAAGAGCAAGGCTGCTCGAAGCCTATTGGCGGCTCGACTGCTATCCGGAAGTGCCGGCGGTGCTGAAAGCGCTGAAAGCATCCGGCGCGAAGCTCGCGATCCTGTCCAACGGGTCGCCGGAAATGTTGCGTGCGGCGGTGAAATCCGCGGCGCTGGACCAGATCCTGGACGACGTCTTCTCGGTCGATGAGATCAAGCGCTTCAAGACCGATCCCTCGGTCTACGACATGGTGGTCACCGGCTGGCGGCTCTATCCGGGGGCGGTGTCCTTCCAGTCCTCCAACCGCTGGGACGTCGCGGGCGCCACCAGGTTCGGCTTCCGCACCGTCTGGATCAATCGCACCGACCAGCCGGACGAATACCGGGACTTTCCGCCGGGGCTGATCCTGCCCTCGCTCGAAGGCCTTTTGGGGGACGTCTGACCCTCCTGTTGCTGCAGGGCAACAGATGTGTCGCGGTCACAGCTTCGCCTTTGTTTGTCCACCCTGAGGTCAGAATTGGAACCGCCTATCACCGCCGACTGTTATTGGAACCGCCGGCGGCCAGCCTGCGGATTCATGCTTTCTTGCGAATTAAGACCTAGAAAAGGCAATCATGTCAGACGCTTCCTTCCGCATCAGCCGCCGCGGCTTCCTCAATCTCACAGCCCTTGGCGCCGCTTCGGCCGCGGTTTCCGCCTGCTCCACCACCGGTCCAGGTCCCGAACCGGTCCAGCCGCCACCGCCGGCCTATGTCGAGCCGCCGCTCGGCGATTACGAGACGATGTATGGCGCGATGTCGGACAACGGCTTCGACCTGCCGGCCATCCCGGTGAACAAGATCGATCACAGATTCTTGCGCCAGATCGTTCCCGATCCGACCGGACAGCGGCCGGGCACGATCGTGGTCGATACCACCAACCACTTCCTCTATCTGGTGCGTGAGGGCGGCCAAGCGATCCGCTACGGTGTCGGCCTCGGCCGCGCCGGCTTCGAATGGTCGGGCGATGCGGTCGTCCAGTGGAAGCAGAAGTGGCCGAAATGGACGCCGCCGGACGAGATGGTCGCGCGCCAGCCGGAACTGACGCAATACAGCGCCAAGAACGGCGGCATGACGGGCGGATTGAAGAACCCGCTCGGCGCCCGCGCGCTCTATTTGTTCCAGGGCAACCAGGACACGCTCTATCGCCTGCACGGCTCGCCGGAATGGTGGTCGATCGGCAAGTCGGTCTCCTCGGGCTGCGTGCGGCTGATCAACCAGGACATCATCGACCTCTACGACCGCGTGCCGAACAAATCGCCGGTCGTCGTGACGGCCGATATCGGCGAGCCCGTGGCGGACATGCCGGAGCGCCGAGCCATACCGATCGACAACGGCGTGCCGACCGGCTCGATCCTGCTCGGTCCGGTAAGGCGGATGACCAACGAGATCTTCTGAGCTGCCTTAGCGGTGCTCGGCCAACAGCGTCGCCAGCACCGCAACGCCGCGCCGCAGCGCCTCCGTGTCGAGCCCGGCGTAACCGAGGATGAAGCCGGCCGTTCCAGGTCGCGGCTCGCTCGGATCATAGAGCGGCGACACGGGATAGAGGCCGATCCCGGCGGCGCGCGCCGCCGCGATGATCGCCGGCTCGCGCTCGGCGGCGATGCCGTTCATCCAGGCAACGACGTGCAGTCCGGTTTCGGCTCCCGCGACGACGACCCTTGGCCCCAGATGATCGGCCAACGCCTGCAGCAGGACCTCCCTGCGCTCGGCGTTTTTCCTGCGGATGCTGCGGACGTGACGCTCGTAGGCTCCGCTCGCCAGCAGGTCGGCCAACGCGTCCTGCTCCAGCATCGGAGCATGCCGGTCGGTAAGGCGCTTTGCTTCGCTGAACGCCCGACGCAGGCTTGCAGGGACGACGAGATAGCCGAGCCGCAAGGTTGGCGAGAGCGTCTTCGACAGCGTGCCGACATAGATGACCGAGTCTTGATCGAGCGTCTGCAGAGGCGGGATGGGGGCGATGTCGTGACGGTATTCGCCATCATAGTCGTCTTCGACAATGTAGGCGCCTGATGCCGTGGCCCAGGCCAGGAGGGAGCGCCGCCGCGTCGCCGAAAGCACGCCGCCGAGCGGGAACTGATGCGACGGCGTCACATAAGCCAGACGGGCCGGCGGCAGTGCATCCGTCCTTAGCCCGTCCGCGTCGACCGCAACGGGCATCGCAATACCGCCTGCCGCCACGAAGGCATGGCGTGCGAGCAGATAGCCCGGATTCTCGATCACGAACGGATCGCCAGGGTCGAGCAGCAGCCGCGCGCAAAGGTCGAGCCCTTGCTGCGATCCATTGACGATGACGATCTGGTCCGGCGCGCAACTGATGCCGCGGGCGCGCCAGAGATAGGCCTGAAGCGCGTTGCGCAGAACGGAGGATCCCTGCGGATCGCCATAGCGCAGCCGCGCGGCGCGCCGGAGAATGGCCTTGTTCGACGCCCGCCGCCAGGCCAGCACCGGGAAGTCCGCTCCGGACAGGTCGCCATAGCGGAAATCCGCGACCTTGGCCGGCTGCTGTTCCGCCGGCGGAGGCAGAGCCAGCAGGCGGCGGGCGAATGCCGAGAGGTTCCGGGGCGAATCGCTCGCGATGGGCGCCCCCCCTGACGCTCTCTCCAGCCCCGGAGCAACGATCGCACGCGCGCCCTGCCGGATGATCAGATAGCCTTCGGCGTCGAGCTGGTTATAGGCGGCCGTCACGGTGGTTCGCGACGCGCCCCATTCGGCGGCGAAGGCCCGCGTCGACGGCAGGCGGTCGCCGGGCTGGTAGCCGCCGCTGTGGATCTGCGCCTTGATCGCCGCGATGATCCGGCGCGCGACACCATCTTGTTCCAACTGGACCACCGAAAACCCTCAAAACTGGATGTTTCAAGCAAGCCAGCTTTCCGGCATCTTTCCATGCGATGCAAGGAGTTTCGCCATGTACATACCGCCCGCCTTCCGCGACGCCGACAAGGAAAGCCTGAGGGCAACGATCCGTGCCGCGCGGCTGGCGACGCTGGTCACCGCCACGGCGGACGGGCCGCTGGCGACGCCATTGCCGCTTTTCCTCGACGAGAGCGAGGGCGAGCATGGCGTGATCTATGGCCATGTAGCGAAGGCAAATCCGCAGTGGCGCATTCCGCCTCTGGGCGACGGCCTGGCGATCTTCATGGGGCCGGACGCCTATGTGACGCCGGCCTGGTACCAGACCAAGCAGGAAACCGGAAAGGTGGTGCCCACCTGGAACTATGTCGCCGTCCATGTCCACGGGGCGGTCGAATTCTTCGAGGATGCCGACAGGCTGCTCGACGTCGTCACGCGCCTGACCAATCTCCACGAAAGTGGGCGCGCCTCGCCCTGGGCCGTCTCCGACGCGCCGCCGGATTTCATCCAGGCGCAATTGAGAGGCATTGTCGGCCTGCGCATGCCGATCACGAGGCTGGAAGGCAAGCGCAAGATGAGCCAGAATCGCAACGCTGCAGATCGCGCCGGTGTCGTGTCAGGTCTGGCGGCGAGCGACCGGCCCTCCGACCGCGGGGTCGCCCCTCTCATCCCGTCGTGACACCCGATCCCGTCCGCTTTAAGCCGAGCCCATCATGCCGGATCTGACACAGTTCGCCTTGTACTTCGCCGCGGCATTGCTGCTCGCCATCACGCCCGGGCCAGGCATCTTCTACGTCGCCGCACGCACGCTCGCCGGAGGACGCGCGGAAGGCATTGCCTCCAGTTTCGGGACGGGCCTGGGCGGCATGGTTCATGTGCTTGCCGGCAGCCTGGGCGTTTCGGCAATCGTGCTTGCAAGTGCGGAACTGTTCACGGCGCTGAAGCTGATCGGCGCCATCTACCTCGTCTGGCTCGGCTTTCGCACCTTCCAGTCCGCCCGCCGCGAGGCAAAGACAATGCTGGACGGCAGCGCGGCTGCGCCCACGCTCGGCGCGGGCCGAGCGTTTCGCGAAGGGGTGCTGGTCGAGGCGTTGAACCCGAAGACGGCCGCCTTCTTCCTGGCCTTCATCCCGCAGTTCGTGAATCTGGGCGCCGGCCACGTCGCCCTACAGTTTATGGCCCTGGGCTTCGTATCGGTAACGCTAAACACCCTTGCCGATGTCGTGGTCGCTTTCGCGGCCAGCCGCATCAGGGAAGGCGCGGCTGGACGCACCAGCGTGATACGCCGCCTGCGAGAAGCGTCCGGCGGCGCGATGATCGCGCTCGGCATCGGCCTTGCCATAGCCAAGCGCCCTGCCCTCTGATTGCCGGGCCAGGCTTACATCAAAGATCCAGGGACGCCCTGAAAGCGGAAAGCTCCTCATCGGTGATTGAGACGACATGCTGCGGCTCGGGATAGGCGCCGGTCCGCACGTCGGCGATGAACTCGCGATAGGCGGCGATGCGCTCGCGCTGCAGCCGTTCGAACTCCGCTGCGAAGTTGCGATAGGTCTTGGCGTGGCGCGGCCTGTGGCCAGCCGTGTGGCCGAGCACGTCCTCGCTGAACTGATACTGCGCATCGGCATGCGGTCCCGCGCCCATGCCGAGCATGATCATCGGCGTATTGCGGGTGATCAGCTCGGCGATCCGGTCCGGCACGACCTCCAGCTCGGCGCCGAAACAACCGATGGCCTCGAGGCGCTTGACATGATCCCAAACCGCCCGCGCGCTCTCGGCTGTCCTGGCGACCGCCTTGAAGCCGCCGGTCCAGGTGCATTGCGAGGGGATCAGGCCGACATGGGCAACGACCGGCACGGCGTTGTCGCACAGCGTCTTCTGGATATCGCGCGAGGCGGCGCAGTAGAAGCAGTCGCCGCCCATGCGCATGAAGTGATAGGCAGCGCTCAGATAGTCGTCCGCCGAAACCAGATCGCCAGCCGGCCCATAAGGAAGCCCGACCTGGACGAAGCAGCGTCCAGCGGCCTCGCGCATTTCCGCTGAGAAGAAACGGCCCTCGATCGACAGCATATCGACACCGGCGGCGTTCGCCGCCGCCGCTTCTTCGAGGCTGGTGACATAGAGCATCGAGATCTTTTGTCCGCGCGCCTTCATTGCGCGGATGTCGGCGACGGTCGGCCGGTTATTCTTGGTGACCATTTTGTTTCCTCAGATGGTGAAAGCGTTGCGGAAGGCTTCAAGCGCGGCTTCAGAATCGCCGGAGGCAAACGCCTCCATCCCGACCGGCCCTCGATAGCCCATGTCCTTAAGCGCGCGGGCAATGCCGCGATAGTTGATCTCGCCGGTGCCGGGCTCCAGCCGTCCCGGCACGTCCGCGACCTGGATCTCGCCGATCCAGGGCAGAGAGGCGCGGCAGAGCTCGATCAGGTTCCCCTCGCCGATCTGCGCGTGATAGAGGTCGAGGTTGATAGGCGAAGGCCCGGCCGATCGACGCTCGATACCAGCGCCAGCGTGTCCTCGGCGCGCGCGAACGGCACGCCGGGATGATCGAGCGGCAGGTTCAGATTCTCCAGCGTGAAGGTGACGGCCTCCGCCTCGGCAAGATCGGCGATGCGGTTCAGCGTATCGCGCGCCTTGAGCCACATCGCGCCAGTGACCGTCTCGTAAGGCGTGACCGGCAAGCCGCCCTCGCCCAGGCTGGTGCCATGCAGGTTGAGCCGCGCGACGCCGAGGCGCTTGCCGACAGCGGCCGTCTCCTTTGCCGTCTTCAACAATTCGGCCGCGCCCTCGTCATCGGCGAGCCGGCCGCGCAGATAGCCGTTCATGATCGAGAAGGTGGCGCCGGATTTTTCCAGCATCGCGAGGTCGTGATCCGGCCAGTTCCAGAGGCCAACCTGGAAGCCCAATTCGGTCAGGCGCTTGACGCGGAATTCCATCGGCCGGTCGCGCCACAGCATTTCGGCACAGGCGGCAAGAGTGAAAGTCTCGGACATGTCAGATCTCGATATGCACGCGGCCGTTTTCGACCTTGGTTCGGTAGGTTTTGAGGTTCACGCAGACCGGCGCGCGCAAGGCCTCGCCGGTGCGATAGTCGAAGACGCCGTTATGCTTCGGGCATTCGATCTTGTTCCATCACGAGCCCGTCTGAAAGATGCACTTTTTCATGCGTGCACAGGCCGTCGGTGCAGAAGTAGTCATCCTCCGGACTGCGGTAGATGGCGAATGTCCGGTCGCCATGATCGAAGCGGATGACGTCCTCTTCCTCGATATCCTCCGTCGCGCAGGCGTCGATCCACATTGCCATTGTCTGCCTGCCATTTGTCCCTGCTGGTCGAAGAGCGGCCGGCGGGACGCTTGATCGCGCCGGCCGCGAGGGAAGATGCCCGTGGAGGAGGTGGGCGTCTTCAACTAGTTCATGCATGCTCGCCTTGCATGGCGGCGAAACTCTCGATCTCGGCTTCGAGTTCTGCCATCTGCTCGCCGCCGGCCATCAAGTCGGTGACTGCTTCGCGGCTTTTCTCGCCCTTTCGGAAATCGGCGGCCTTGGCGCCCCTGATGAGGACGGCGAAGTGGTCGCCGACTGTCAGCGCATGGACGACGTTGTGCGTGATGAAGATGACGGCGATGCCCTTCTTCCGGGCCTGCAGAATGATGCGTAGAACGTGGGCCGCCTCCTTGACGCCGAGGGCCGCAGTCGGTTCGTCGAGAATAAGCACGCTGGCGCCGAAATGCACCGCGCGGGCGATCGCCAGCGCCTGTCGCTCGCCGCCCGACAGTCCGCCGACAAGGCGATCCCCGTCGTCGATGCGGGTGATGCCGAGCTGGCGCATTTCGGTGACTGCGATCTCGTTGGCGCGCTTGCGGTCGTAGATTGTGAGCGGGCCCCAGCGCCTTGTCGGTTCGGCGCCTATAAAAAAGGAGCGGCCGATGCTCATCAACGGGAACGTCCCACCAAACTGATGCACGGTGGCGATGCCATGGTCACTGGCGTCGCGTGGGCTGTCGAACGCGACCGCCTTGCCGTCCATCTCCATCTCGCCAGATGTCGGCTTGTGGACGCCGGAGAAGATCTTGATCAGTGTCGACTTGCCGGCGCCATTGTCGCCCAGCAGGCAAAGCACCTCACCCTTGTAAACGTCGAGCGAGATGTCGTGGAGGACGTCGACCGGACCGAACGACTTGTTGATTCCGGTCAGCTTGAGCAGGGGCGTCGTCATCAGCGTGTCCTCGCCTTGCTGCGCGGAGCATAGGTAAGCGCCATGGTGCGGAAGGTGTTGTTCATGAGCACGGCCGCCAGCAGCAGCACACCGATGATCAAGCTCGCCCAGTTGGCGTCGAAGCCGGTGTAGAAAATGCCCTGGTTGACAATGGCGAAGGTCAGCGTGCCGAGCACGATGCCGACCACCGAGCCATATCCGCCGGTGAGCAGCACACCGCCGATGACCACCGCGATGATCGAGTTGAAGATGAAGGACTGGCCGGCGGCCACCTGAGCGCTGTTGTAGAGGATCGCCTGCGACATGCCGACAAAGGCTGCGCATAGGCCGCTGCTCATGAACAGAGCGATGGTGAGCCGGTCTGTCGGGATGCCCGCGTTGCGGGCGCTCACTGCATCGCCGCCCATAGCCAGGATCCAGTTTCCGAAGCGTGAGAGGTTGAGGACGAACCCGACAACCAGGATGGAAGCGATCCACCAGAAGAGGGTGACCTCGAACTTGCCGCCGAGATAATCGCCCAGCAGGAGCTTGGCGACCGGTCCGCTCTTCAATGCGACGCTGGTGCTGCCGGTCAGGATGACTGAGATTCCAAGCGTCAGGCCGGCCAGGGCGAACAGCGTCGCGAGGGTCACGACGAATGACGGCACCTTGGTGCGGATCACCAGCAGCCCGTTGATGAAGCCGATAGCCAGCCCAAGCCCGAGAGAGGCCAGGATGCCGACCAGGATCGGCGCGTCGTAGTGGCCCGAAATTATGGCGATGGTCATCGAACTGGCCGGAACCATCGAGCCGACCGAAAGGTCGAGATGTCCAGCGATCATCAAAAGCCCCACCGGCAACGCGATGATGCCGAGTTCCGCAGCGACGTTGAGCCAGCTCGCAGCACCGCCCGCCGCGAGGAAATTGGCACCGCCAAAGATCGAGAAGAAGACGAGCACGGCGATCATCCCGATCAGCGAGCCGACTTCGGGGCGCCGCACGAGGCTGCCGAGCGATGGCATCGAAGAATTCGGGGTATGCGGCGCAGTCGCTGCCTGGGCAGCTTGGTCAAGGGCTTGGGATTTCATCTTATGTCCCTGGCGTTGTGACTTGAGCGCGCGGGGCGGCGGCCGGCCCCCGGGCCGGCCGTTCGTCCATGAGCGTTAACGGGCACCGGCGGCGGCACCCGCCAATGTCGCGTCGACATTGGAGGCGTCGACGATCCCTGGTCCGGTCAGCACCGGCTTCGTCGGCAGGTCGAGCCCATAGTTGACGAGCCCATTGAGCAGCGACACTGCGAGGTAGCCTTGCAGGTAAGGCTGCTGGTCGATCGCGAACGACTGCTTGCCGTCCTTGATGCGCTGCAGGCCGGTCTCGTCCATGTCGAAGGAAGCGAGCTTCACCTTGTCGCCGACATTGGCCTGGCTGATGGCATTGGCAGCGCTGTTGGCATCGCCCGCGCTAATTGTGATGACACCGTCAATGGCGTTGTCCTTCAGCACGGCGGCCTTGATCGCCTCGGCGACCGCGGTCGGATTGCCGAAGCTCGAGGACGGCAGTGGCAACTGGCTCGACTTGCCCCCGCTCTTGGCGATTGCGTCGGCAATGCCCTTGCAACGGTCTTCGGTGTTGGTGGCCCCTGGCAAGGTGTTGACGCACAGCACGTTCTTGGCGCCATGGCTGCCGTAGTATGTGCCGCCGCCGAGACCGGCCGCGTATTCCTCGTTGCCGACATAGTTCATGGCGCCAAGGCGCTTGGCGGCGTCCATGCCGCCGGAATTGTAGATGATGAGCGGCACGCCAGCGGCAACGACTTCCTTGAACGCGTCGTCCATGGCTTCGGGTACCCAGTCCGGCCCGACGATAGCGCTTGGATTCTGGCTAAGCGCGGTCCGGATGAGCTTGGCTGCGTCCGGACCCAAATTGTCGTAGTTCTGGGGCCCGAGCCAAGTAACCGATCCTCCTGTCAGCTCGGCGACCTTGCCGGCGTCGTCTGCACCCTTTTTGACCTTCGACCAGAACGGATCGTCGGCCTTGCCGCCGATGACGAAGATTTTCGCGCCTTCGGCCATGGCCGATGTGGCTGCCGTTGCCGCTGCGCCCGCCAGCATGAAAGCCGCCAGGAATTTGGTGATACGCTTCATTTTCTCTCCTCCCATTTGCCGTCCTTCGACGGGTTTTGAAACTGCTGCCTCTGCGAGCGCTTCCCTCCCGGTCCGCGCGCTGCATGATCGGTGGCCCGCCGGGCTCAGGCCCGGGCGTTCACGCGCTCCCTCTTTTTCTGGAAACGGGCGTCCATCAGGGCCTCGCCCTCCTTGGTGCCGTCGTGCCAGGTGCCGAACCACCTATCGAGCGGGATCAGGCCGTCGCCGCCGTAGTTCACCTCGAAATATTTGTGGTGCAGGTAATGCGCATAGGCATGGCTATCGAGGCTCATATTCTCCGTCAGTTCGAACTTCTCGAAGCCGAGATGTCCGTTGACCGCGCCGAAGCCCGCTACATGCAGCTGGAACAGCGCGACGATCGGGTTTGACGGGATGACGAGGTGCCAGAAGGCGACCGCGTGGTAGAGGAACCCTTCCACCGGATGCATGGAGAGCGACGACCAGGGCGACGGGTTGATCGAATTGTGGTGGACCGAATGGATCCAGCGATAGAGCGGGCCCCAATGGATCAGGCGATGGATGAAGAAGAAGTGCACCTCGTGGATGGCGGGCGCGACCAGCACCAGCAAGGTGAGGTAATAGGGGTGTTCCTGCCAGCTCACCCACGGCACGAAGCCATTGGCGAAGCACCACAGGAAAAGCACTTCGACGACGGTCCATAGCGGGATGGTGATGAAGAAGGAACGCAGGAAATTGTCGAGGTTCTGGCTCTGGAACCAGAAGACGTCCGACGGCGTGTCGCCCGGGAATTTGTGGTTGTACTTGAAACGTGTCGCCTGAGCCCGCTGGATGTAATAGCGCAGCTCGAAAACGCCGTAGAAGACGAAGATCGCAGCCGCGTTGACGGCGTAGAGCCACAGCGCCCAGCCCCAGCCGATCGTCTTCATCGTCTCGACATCGGGGACGATGTAGAACCAGTAGAGCAGCGCGGTCGCCATATGGAAGGCGTTCCACGGCCAGAAATAGCCCGGCAGCCAGGCGAGCACTTTCGGCAGCTTCAGCGGCCAGCTCCAGAACGGCGCGACCTCGAGGCGCCGGTTCGGCTTCCAATCCCCGCGCTTGTCGCGCTTGCCGTATGCGAGATCGTCCATCAAGGGCCTCCTCCGTCCGCAACGCCGGCAAGGATGGCCGCGCGAAAGGGCTTCCTCCGCTTCAGGCGGGGGTCGAAGCGCTTTCTCTTCCTGCTTTAGCTATCCGTCAGCCGGCGATGCCGCCTTGCTTGCGTTGCATTGATAATCATCTTGATCCAAAATGAATCAAGAATAGAATGTTTATTCCAAAGTATTTGTATCATTCGTGTCAAAACTGCTTCGCGCATGATATTTTTGTGTCATGCTTGGTGCCTGGATGAGATGAAATGGATCAGCGGAAGCGCCCGACGATCAGGGATGTGGCAAGCGAAGCGAAGGTTTCCGTGGCAACGGTGAACCGCGTGCTCAGCGGTTCGGAAGCCGTCCGGCAAGGTACGCGCGAGCGCGTCATGCTGGCGGCGCAGCAGATCGGCTTCTACGGCATGGGCGCGCTGAGGGCCCGCGTGGCGGCGGCGCGGCCGCGCTACAGGTTCGGCTTCCTGCTGCACCAGCCCGGCCGCGCATTCTACCGCAATGTGGCCGAGGCGCTGCGCCTGGGTGCAGAGGCGATCGCGGACTGCGAGATCGAAGTGCACACCGAATTCCTCGACGATCTCTCGCCGCAGAACATCGCGTCGCGCATGTTGACGCTCGGCGAGGAGTGCGACGCCATCGGCGTGGTCGCGGCGGTGCATCCCCTGGTCACGCAGGCGATCGACACCTTGCAGGCGCACAACGTGCCGGTCTTCGCGCTGATCTCGCAGATCTCCGCGACAGGCGAGGTCCACTATGTGGGACTAGACAACTGGAAAGTCGGGCGCACCGCGGCCTGGGTATTCGAAAATGTCTGCCGCGCGCCGGGCAAGCTCGGGATCCTCATCGGCAGCCACCGCTACCGCTGCCAGGAAATGAACGAGAGCGGCTTCCGTTCCTATTTTCGCGAGCACGCGCCTGGCTTTACCCTGCTCGAACCGGTGCTGACCTTCGAATCCAGGGCCATAGCGCAAGAGATGACGGAGAAGCTGATCGCCGAGAACCCGGATCTCGCCGGCCTCTATATCGCCGGCGGCGGTGTGACCGGCGCGATCGCGGCGCTTCGCTCGACCGGTCGGGCCGGCAAGCTGGTCGTCGTCGGCCTATGAGCTCATGGATGTGACCCGTGCCGGGCTGCTCGACGGCACGCTGACATTCGTCATCTCGCACCCGCTCGCGCGGATGGCGCAGGAGGCATTGGCCGGCATGGTGCGCGCCGTCTCCACACCGAAGGAGGCCGGCAACGTGACGACCATCCTGCCCTTCGACATCTACACGCGCGAGAACATCTAGCCGACCATCTATAGGGCCGGCGGCAGTCGACGCTCAGGTGCACACCCACTCGCGGATCTTGCACTCCTTCCCCTCGCCTCCGCACTGCGCCGTGGCCTTGTCCTCGGCTTCGCGGCGGGTCGTGGCCGACGCGGCGCCCCAGAACGGGGTTGCCGCGCCGCGGCTCTTGCCGACCGACAGAGCCGCGCAGTGCTCATAGGGATAGCCGGTGCCGTCATCGTCGTCCCAATGGCGATGGTTGCGGAACACCTCGACCACCCTGCAGCCCGCGCCATTCGCATTCTCGCAATATTTGATCGCGATGTCCTCCGCTTCCTGCCGCTTGTCAGCGCCCCAGAAGAAGCCGTGCCGGCCGTCGCCCGGCGAATAGGCGATCGCGCCCCAGATGCCCTTTTCCTCGCAGGTCGGCGCCGGCGGCGGCGCCACCAGGTCCGCCGCATGGCTTGCAATCGTAAGCCCTGCGAGCGCCGCAAGCAGCGGCAATGAAAGGCGGCGATCGATCAGCATTCTCGTGCTCCAGGTTGCAGCATTCAGCAATCCATCGTGGTCTCGGGCCGCTATCCGCCCAGGCGTGCGACCGAAACGACGATGCAGGTGTTTCCGGTCGGGACCAGCAAGGCCTGGCCGCCATTGTTGGCCAGGTTGAAAAGCATGGTGTTGGAAAGATTCTCCGCCGCAACGCTGCCCTTCGGCAGGGTCTGCGCGACTTCCTGGCAAGACTTCTGGAAAGGCGCCACGCGCACGAAGCCGCCCTCGCAGGTCTGGCCGACGGGCGAGGCAAAGACGACGCCGGCGGCCTGCGTCTTGTAGTCCGGCAGGTCGTAGCTCATTCCGGCGACGGCCTGCACGGCGTGGGTATCGGGCGAGGTGTTGTCCCATTGCGTCTGGATCGCATAGGTCGATCCGGCGGTCAGAGCCTGCCCGAGCGTGGCAAAGAGATTGGCGCAGGTGTGCAAGCCTGCCTGGCTCACATGCGCCTGAAACGGCGTCTTGTTCGCCGAGGCATCTGCCGGCGCAGCTTGCGCGGGCTTGCCCTGGGCGGGCGCCTGCGCTTGCGCCGAGGCCGTGCCGGCGACGAGTGTCCCAAGCGTAGGGTATAAGCGGAACGACAGGATGACCGCCGCCGCGACCAGGACAGCGAACGCGCCGAACAGCGCGGTGTTTCGCAGCAGCCGCCATACCGACGAGCGCGGCGTCGGCGGGCTTGCCGGCGGCTCCGGCAGCGGAACGGGCTGAGAGCGTGTCAGGATTCGATCTTCGATGGATTGGCGGGTCATCGACAAGTCTTTCTATTTGATGGTCGAGAGGGCGGACTTCAGCCCCTTGAACGGAGCATCGAGACTGACGGTCGCTCCCGACGGCAGGGAGTAGGAAACCTGGACAGTGGTCTCCTTGCCGATCTGCTCTCGAAGGACCGGGCCTACGGGCACGTAGCCGACGCAGACCGAGGCGTCGCAGGCCTGCAGCTGAACGTCCACCGGCTGCTTGCGGCCGGCAAATTTGAGCGAAAGCTTGCTTCCCGCGCCTGTCGCGCTCGGAGCTCGCAATATCATGAAGGGCTTGCCTTTGTCGTCCGCCGCGAGCGACCAACTGAACACCAGCGCCTGGGCCTGATCGATGAAGGACTGGCTGATGTTGCACACCCTCTTCCTGGCCTGCAGGTTCTCGTCGCAGATCAATGTCCAGTTCTCGAACGGACGCGTGGTCCGTTGATATTCGCCGAGCTTTACGTCCGGTGGCACGGCGACCTCCGAAGGCTTTATCCGATAGCCTGACGGGGCCTGCTCCTGTCCGACCCCGTGCGGGCCGGACAGGACCAGGCAAGTCATGCACATCGCGACAACAAAGACTGCTTGCTTGACCATGGCAGCGTCAGTTCAGAGTAAAGCTGACACCCGCGCCGACGCCCCAGTGCCCGCCTGCTGTCGTGCCGGACACGTTTGCCCGGGCGCGCCCGTCCTCGCTGGTGTACCCGGCGCCGAAGGCGACAGCCCCCTCGCCGCGCCAGTAGCCG
>NZ_JHQR01000217.1 GCF_014843825.1 Mesorhizobium silamurunense | reverse complement strand
GTCTGCAGCCCGACCGGCACGGCGCCGAAGGCAAAGCCCCAGCTGGTGACCGCGATGGCCGCGATCACCGGCGAGGCGCCGAGTAGGAGCATCGCCAGCGCCGACAGCGCGATCAGCAGCGGCGCCAGCCCGACCGCAAGCTTCAGGTTGCGCTCGGCCAGGAAGGCGCCGGCGAAGTTGCCGAAGAAGCCGCCGACGCCGTAAGCGAGCAGCACCAGCGAGATCGTCTCGATCCGCATCACCGGCACCGTCTCCAGGAACGGCCGCACATAAGTGAAGCCGGCAAATTGTCCCGAGGCAACGAGCAGCACGACCAGGAGGGCGACGCGGATCGTCCGCCGCTTCAGCACTTCGATTAGGGTGCGGAAGCTCGCCACGGCCGTCGGCGGCAGGCTTGGAATGGTGGCAAGCTGTACCAGCAAAGTCAGCGCGCCGACGACCGCCGCGATCATGAAGGCCGTGCGCCAGCCCCAAATGTCGCCGACATAGGCGCCGACGGGCGCCGCGGTGACAGTGGCGACCGAGACGCCGGTCAGGATGATCGACATGGCGCGCGGCATCAATCGCATCGGCACCAGACGCATCGCCATGGCGGCCGACATCGACCAGAAGCCGCCGAGCGCGACGCCCAGAACCACACGGGCCAGAAGCAGCATCGTGAGCGAGGATGCGAAAGCAGCGAGCAGGTTGGACACGATCAGAAGCACGGTGAGCATCCACATGACCAGCCTGCGATCCAGCCGCTTGGTGACGATGGCCATGGTCGGTGCGGCGATCGCGCCGACAACGGCCGTCGCCGTCACCGCCTGGCCGGCGGCGCCTTCGCTGACGCCGAGATCCTGCGCCAGCCGCGTCAGCAGGCTGGCGGGCAGGAATTCGGCCGTCACCAGGCCGAACACACCGAGCGCCAGCGAGACCACCGCGCCCCACACTGGCTCGGTTCGCTCCTCGGGTTCGGTCCTGTCGAGAACGGCGTCGTCGATGACGCCCGTGGCGGGTTCGGTCATGGCAAAAATCTCCGATCTGTTTTGCGGCGTCACGTAGGGAACGACCGGCTCCGGCTCCACCCGTTACATGCCTGGCGGGCGGCTGCGTCGGTCCGATTTGGTTGCGGCGCAACATTTGGCTGCAATGCAACATAGGGAGTGACGGACTGGAGTTTCCATGCTAGAAACGCCGAAATGAATTACAATTCGTCCAAAACCACATTGCTGGCATCCGGCGATCCGCTGACCGATATGCTGCGCGGATTGCGGCTCGATGGCGTCGATTACGGCCGCTGCGTGCTGGGCGAGCCCTGGGCCGTCTCCTTTCCCGCGCAGAAGGCGGCGCGCTTCCATTTCATCGGCCAGCAAGGCTGCTGGCTGTTCTCGCCGGCCAAGGAATGGATCGAGCTCTCGGTGGGCGACGCGCTTTTGATCCCCCGCGGCGACGAGCATGTGCTGGCGAGTGCGCCGGGCCTTCCTCCGGTGCCGATCGGCCGCTACACCATCGAGCCGGTCTGCGAGAACGTCTACGACGTCTCCAACGGCTGCGACGGCTGCAAGACCCTGCTGTTTTGCGGCAGCATGCATTTCAATCTCGACGGCTCGCATCCACTGCTCGACATGATGCCCGACCTGATGCAGGCGCATAAGCTGATGGCGAACGCGCCCGGCATCCAGCATTTGCTCGACGCCATGGCCGGCGAGGTGACGATGGACCGGGTCGGCTCCGGTGGGATACTCGCCCGCCTGGCCGACGTGCTGGCCGCCACGATCATCCGCTCCTGGGTGGAGAATGGCTGCGGCGACGCCACAGGATGGATCGCCGCGGTCCGCAACCCGGACGTCGGCAAGGTGCTTGCCGCCATTCATCTGCAGCCCGACCGCGACTGGACGGTCGAGGCGCTGGCGCGAATGATGGGGGCGTCGCGCTCCGCCTTCGCGCAGCGCTTCGCCACCGTGGTCGGCGAGACGCCGGCCAAATATGTGTTGCGCGTGCGCATGCACCAGGCGCGGCAATGGCTCGCCCGCGACGGCATGCGGGTGTCGGTGGCGGCGGCGAAACTCGGCTACGATTCGGAAGCCTCCTTCAGCCGCGCCTTCAAGCGGGTGATGGGCATCGCGCCGAGCCATCTGCGCAACAACGGCGGCGACGAGCAATCCTGACATCGCACCGGGTCGCCATCGGGCTGGAGGAATTGCCAAGTCTTTTGGACGAAGGGCCATTCCCCGCCTGTCGAGGCGGCATAAGCTCTTGGCGGAGGAACCCGCCATGGCCAACCAACTCGCACCGCTAGCGCTTGCCGCGCTCACCATCCTTCCGGGACCGGCGCTTGCCCTTGAGGACAGCTACCTGCCCGCCGACAAGATCCCTTATGCCGTCGAGGCGCCGGACCAGCCGCAGCGCCTCGGTCCGCTATGGGGCGAGCGGGCCAAGGGTCCGGCCGGCACGCTGCTCAAGGTTCCCGGCAGCTGGCGCGCGCCGGTCCATGCCCACACCGCCGACTATCGCGCCGTGGTCATCAAGGGGCTCTGGGCGCATTGGCAGATGCAGGGCGGTGAAGCGACCAAGGTCGAATTGCCTCCAGGCTCCTACTGGACCCAAAAGGCCGACGAGATGCATGATGATGCCTGCCTGTCCGACACCGAATGCGTGATCCTGCTGATCAACGACACGCCCTACGAGACCTATCTGCCGAAGTAGCCGAGTGGCGGGCCGGCGGGGTCTCCGATCCCTCCACACCTCACTTGCGAGACGCAGCCGATCTACGGTCTTCGCCTGCAGCCTGATGCCCTTCAGCTTCAGAGGCTCCTGTGATCTTCTCGTATTCGGATTGCGACATTTCCGGTAGACGACGAACAAAGGCCACCATCGCCCATAGCCCTTCCTGATTGTGCGTTCGACCAAACGCGGGCATCCCAGTCATCTTTATGCCGTTTTGCACAATCCAATAGAGTTCAGCATTCTCCAAGGCGGAAGTGGCTCGTGTAAGATCCGGCGGCTTGGGCCACATGTTCTTGGCGAAGTCCGCCGGAGAAATTCCCGGACCACCGTGACAGTCGACGCAGCCTTCCTCCTTGTAGTGATGGCCACCTGTGCGGATCATTTCCGGATCGTCAAGCGATCGATCCGGGCTGACATTGTGGCCGGCATGGCGTTCAATAGAATTGTTCCGGATTGTCTCCAGCGACCAGCGGACAAAGTCCGGATCCGGCTCGCTGGCGGCAACACTGTAGAATCCGGCATAGGTGTAGCCTGCCAATCCGACGATGATTGCTAGCAGGACAACAGCGGTCACAGCCAAGGTTCGCACGGTTAACCCCGTGGTGGCAGGCGTCATCGCATATGCCCGCCGTCTACCATTCCGAACGCCTGGAGCCGCCAAATTATTCCGCGGCTTGTCATCACGACATCGCGAGCCGTGACCAACGCGGTAGTAGTCTGGCTGGTGGGTCAATCAGCACCGAATCGGCTTATGTCGAGTTCAACATAAGTCAAAAATCGTTCTGATTTTCAGGGCCATGCCCTATCCGGCGTGCCGCAGGCTCACCCCGCTGCCCTTGTCGAACATCACCACCTTGTCCGGGTTCCAGGCAAAGCGAACCGGCTGCTCGATCTCGACGGCGGTCCTGGCAGGCACGGTGGCGCGCAGCATCGCGTCGCCGACTCTCAGCGTTACGATCTTCTCGACGCCGTGGTTCTCGACATCGTGGACCTTAGCCTCCACCGGAGCGCCGCTCTCCAGATAGACGTCCTCCGGCCGGATGCCGAAGACGAGCGGGCGACCGTCGGTCGCGCCGCCCGTCTTGGCTCCCCCAGTAACCGGCAATTCGAAATTCATGGGCGCCATCACCGCGCGGTTTTCCACCAGCTTGCCGTCAATGAGATTCATCGGCGGCGAACCGACGAAGCTCGCGACATAGGTGTCGCGCGGATTGTTGTAGATCTCCTGCGGCGTGCCGGTCTGGACGATGCGGCCGTGGTTGAGCACGCCGACCTTGTCGCCCATCGACATCGCCTCGATCTGGTCGTGGGTGACGAACAGGAAGGTGGCGCCGAGTTGCATCTGCAGGTTCTTCAACTCCGTGCGCAGCGCCTCGCGCAGCTTCGCGTCGAGCGCCGACAGCGGCTCGTCCATCAGGAACACGCGCGGCTTGCGCACGATCGCCCGGCCGATCGAGACGCGCTGCATCTCGCCGCCCGAAAGCCGGTCCGTCTTGCGGTCGAGCAGATGCTCGATGCGCAGCGTGCGGGCGGCGCGTGCGACACGGTCCTTGATCTCGGCATCGGGCAGGCGGCGGATCTTCGGCTTCAGCGGAAACTCGAGGTTCTGCCGCACGGTGTAGCGCGGGTAGAGCGAATACTGCTGCAGCACCAGCGCCACGTCGCGCTCGGCCGCGCCCCAGTCGGCGACGTCGACACCGTCGATGAAGACCTGGCCCTCGGTCGGTTTCTCGAGCCCGGCGATCAGTCGCAGCGTCGTCGTCTTGCCGGCGCCGGTCTCGCCAAGCAGCACGAAGAACTCGCCGTCGGCGATATCGAGGTTGAGGCCCGTCAGCGCGGTATGGCTGCCGAACTTCTTTGTGATGTTCTTCAGCTCGATATGGGCCATTAGAGCCTTACTCCTAGCGACTTGCCGCTTGCCGTGTCGAAGAAATGCGCCTGCTCCGGATCGAGGCGGACATGGACCTTTTCGCCGGGGCCCGAGACGTAGCCGGCCTTGGTGCGGGCGCGCAGCATCTTGGAGCCGACCTTGAGGTCGACGATGTCGAAGGAGCCGAGCGGTTCGATGATCTGCGCCTCGACCGGGATATAGCCGGGCGCGGCGTCGTGCCGGACGAGCACTCCTTCGGGACGGATGCCGAGCGTCAGGCCGCCATTGGCGGCGTGGCCGTTGAGCTTGGCGAGGAGATCGCGCGGGAACTCGAAACCTTTGGGCGCGCCGCCCACGGTGACGGTGGCGGTACCGGCATCATCGGCGACGCCAGCTTCGGCTATGTTCATCACCGGGCTGCCAACGAACTGGGCCACGAACAGGTTGGCTGGGTGCGAGTAGACATCGTCCGGCGTGCCGACCTGCTGGATGAAGCCCTCATGCATGATGACGATGCGGTCGGCGAGGCTCATCGCCTCGATCTGGTCGTGGGTGACGTAGATCGTGGTCGAGCCCTGCTTGATGTGCAGACGCTTGATCTCGGCCCGCATCTCCTCGCGCAGCTTGGCGTCCAGCGCGCCGATCGGCTCGTCCATCAGCATCGCCTTCGGGCGCCGCACCAGGGCACGGCCGATCGCCACGCGCTGCATATCGCCACCGGACAGTGCCGACGGCCTCTTGTCGAGCAGATCGGTGATGCGCAGGACCCGGGCGATCTCGTGCACCGACCTGTCGACCTCGCCACGGCTCATGCGCGTGGCGCGCAACGGAAAGGCGATGTTCTCGAACACCGTCATATGTGGGTAAAGCGAGAAGGACTGGAACACCATGGCGATGTCGCGGTCGGCGGCCTTGAGGTGCTGCACCGCCTTGCCGTCGATCAGGATGTCGCCCTGGTCGATCGTCTCCAACCCTGCTATCGCGCGCAGCGTCGTGGTCTTGCCGCAACCCGACTGGCCGAGCAGCACGATGAACTCGTTGTCGGCGATGGCGAGGTTCAAATCGTGGATGACCTGGACGGCGCCGAAGAATTTCTCGATGCCGCGAAGTTCGATCTGCGTCACTGCCGGGCCCCCTCATGCGTCGCGGCGCCGGTTTCCTCTTTGCGCTCCGGCGCAATCTTCGACGTGACGTTGAAGCCGATCAGCCCGATCAGGATGATCGTCACGCCGTAGGAATGCAGGCTGAGGCTCCACGGCTGGCAGAGCGCGATGATGCCCAGCACCATGGCGATCTGTGACGCCGGCAGCAGATACTTCTCATTGAGTGCGCGAAAGCTCATTTGCGGATTGCTCCGAAGGTCACGCCGCGAAGCAGATGGTTGCGCAGCAGGAAGGTGAAGATCGCGACCGGCAGCAGGAACAGGAAGGTGCCCGCCGCGATTGTGGTCCAGTCCGGCAGGCCGGAACCGATCTGGCTGGGAATGAAAGGCGGCGCGGTCTGGGCGCGGCGGTTGGTCATGATCAGCGCGAAAGCGTATTCGTTCCAGGCGGTGATGAAGCAAAACACGGCGGTCGCGGCGATGCCCGTCGCCGCCTCCGGCAGCACGATCCTGAAGAAGGCCTGCATGCGCGTGTAGCCGTCGACGAGCGCCGCCTCCTCGTATTCCTTCGGGATCTCGTCCATGAAGCCCTTCATTAGCCAGACCGAGAAGGACAGGTTGAAGGCGATGTAGAGGATGATCAGGCCGATATGCGAGTCGTTGAGGCCTACCATCCGGTACATCAGGAACATCGGGATGGCGACGACCACCGGCGGCAGCATGCGTGTCGACAGGATGAAGAACAAAAGGTCCGCCTCGCCCGCGATCTTGAAGCGAGAGAAACCGTAGGCGGTGAAGGTTCCCATGCCGACGGCAAGCACCGTGCTGACGATCGCTACGATCAGGCTGTTCATGAAGCGGTCGGGATATTGCGAAAGCTGCACGTCCTTTCCAACCTTCAGCACCCGCTCGCCGCCGTCGTAGATGCGCTTTTCCCACCAGGGCGCGGCCTCGTAGACTTGCGGGTCGACGGTCTTCTGCATCTGCACGCGCTTGGTGAAGAGCCGGATGAACGGCGTCACCTCCGGCTCGAACAGAACGGTGGGCGGCACGCTGACCGCCAGTTCCTTCGGCTTGAAGGCCGTGGAGGCGATCCAGTAGATTGGCGCCAGGAAGATCAGCGTGGCGACCAGCACCGCGACGATGGCGATGCGGTTGAGGGCAACCTCGGAAGAAGTGCGGACGGCGGCCATCTCAGCGCTCCTTCACCTTGTTGAGATACTTCACGTAGAGGTTGGTGATGGCCAGCACCATGATCAGCACGATGTAGGCCAGCGCGCAGGACTTGCCGGTGTCCCACTGCTGGAACGCCTGCTTGTAGAGCCGAATCGCGATCAGCTCGGCGGTCGGCTGGGTCGTCATCGTGTAGGCGATGTCGAAGGTCTTGAACGCTTCCATGGTGCGGAAGATCAGCGCGATCAAAAGGATCGGCGAGACCAGCGGCAAGGTGATGCGGGTGAAGGTGTACCACCAGCTGGCGCGGTCGATCGCGGCGGCCTCGTAGAGATGCTGCGGCACCGCCGACAGGCCGGCGAGCGACAGCAGCATGACGAAGGGCGACCACATCCAGATGTCGGTGATCGCTACCGCGTAGAGCGCGCTGTCGGGATTGGAGAGCCACGCGAAGTCGCCCAGGCCGAAGACGTAGTTGATCGGGCCCCAGGATGGGCTGTAGAGCAGCTGCCAGAACAGCCCGACGACCGCCGCCGACATCATCATCGGCAGGAGCAACAGCGTGGTGATCAGGCCCTTCATCGGAAAGCTGCGGTTGAGCAGCAAGGCGAGGCCGAAGCCCACGATCATCTGGCCGGCCACCGAAACGATGACGTATTTCGCCGTGATCACGAAGTTCGACCAGATGTGATCGTCGGTGAGCAATTCGCGATAGTTCTGCAGGCCGACGAACTGCCAGGGCTCGCTCCGGTTCGCGGCGAAATTCGTAAAAGAATAGCCCAGCGAATAGATCAGCGGAAAGATGTTGAAGACGATCAGGAAAACCAGCGTTGGGATGATGAACATGTTGCGGATGGTCAGATCCGACCAGCCGCGCGCGGCGGCCCTGGAGGCAGGATCAAGATTGGTGAGGGCTACCGAAGCCAACGATCGTCTCCCTGAAAACAGGAATGCCGGAGGGGAAACCCTCCTCCGGCATTCTGACTGTGATGCTTACTTGTAGCGATTGTACTTGGTGAACGTCGCCTTCCAGTCGGCGGCGGTCTTGTCGAGCGCTTCCTGGGCGGTGCCCTTGCCGCCGACCACGAACGGATAGATGTTCTGGTTCAGCTGATCGAGCACCTCGGCGTATTCGGGCGTCGCCCAGAAATCCTTGACCATGAACATCGTGTCGTAGAACGCCTTGTTGTAGGGCGTGGCGTTCTGGAAGGCTTCCGACTTCAGCACGGCCTGGCTGCAGGTGTAGCCGCCGAGCTCGGCCCACTTCTTCTGGGTCTCGTCCTTGATGAACCACTCCAGGAACTTCATCGCCTCGTCCTTGTTCTTCGAGTACGAGACGACGGAGATGCCCTGGCCGCCGAGAGCGGCGAAGCGCTTGCCGTCGGGGCCGGCCGGGTTGGCGAAGAAGCCGGTGACGTCGGCATAGGGGTTTGTGGCCTTGTTCACCAGCGGCGGGAAGAAGGCGAAGAAGTTCATGCTCATCGCGGCGAGGCCGCCGGTGATCGCCTGGTTGTCTTCCACGAAGAAGGTCTTGCCCCAGCCGGGAGGCGTGAACTTGTAAAGCTCCTTGTACATGTCGAGGCCGGCGGCAGCCTGCTTCGAATTGGTTATGCCGTCGACCTTGTAGGTTGCATAGTCGCCGAGATCGCCGCCATAGCTGAAGATGGCGCTTTCGACGCCCATCGCCATCGCGTCATAGGAATTGTCGGTGTAGATGGCGACACCGTACCGCTTCTGGTCCGGACGGTGGAAGAACTCGGCGATGTCGCGCAACTGCGTATAGGTCTTCGGCACGTCGAGGTCGTAGCCGTACTTCGCCTTGAAGGCTTCCTTCTCCTTCGGATCCTCGAACCAGTCCTTGCGGTAGGACCAGCCGATCGCATCGCCTTCCAGGGGGATCGCCCAGTATTTGCCGGAACCGCCGGGATACTCGGCATAATACTTGATGGTCGCAGGCGCCATCACGTCGGTAAGCTTGTGCTGGTTGAAGAAGTCGGTGAGGTCGACATAGTGACCCTGCGTCGAACCGGCGCCCAGCCATTGCGAGTCACCGACCACCATGTCGTAGGCGTCGCCGTGCGCGTTGAACTCGGTGAAGGCCTTGGTCTGGAAATCCGGCCACGGTGTGGTCTGCACCGTGACCTTCACGCCGGTCTCGGCCGTGTAGTCGTTGACGAGTTCCTGCAGATAGTTCGCCGGATCCCATTCCGCCCAGAAGATGGTGAGTTCCTTGTCTTGCGCTCGGACGGATGTCCCGCAGGCAAGCGCCAGCCCGATACCAGCAATCACGCTGGTCACTATCTTGCGCATAGTTTTCCTCCCTTGTGCGCATTCTACCTTGTCATGCTGGGCCGGCACTATGGTCGGCCCTGGTAGTTCCTCCCGTGATGGCACTTTCCGGTTTCGCGCCTCCTCGCCCTGCCGGAAAAAATGATCGCAGCCCTCACTTTCGATCCGCTTTATGCGTACTGATCTGGTATTACCAATTCAAGAGGGACGTCAAGCTCTTTCTTGTACAGTCAAAAGCGGCTCGACAAGCCAATCGGGGCGGTATCTGTCTGTTTTGCCTTATTTTTCCTACTCCTTGATATGCAGAAGCCTTGTTTCCACCGAGGCCTCACAATTATTATCGGCAGCCGGGTCTCCAATCTGGTCGAACCAGATTTAAGACATCGTCGTCTCCTGTGTGATCGAAACACCACCCGTTTTCGCCTCTGATTCCGCTATCGCCGCACGCACCAGCGCCCCCGCCGCCCACTCGGCGACCGACATCATGTCACGGCTGTCCAGCCCCCATATATCCTTCAGCACGATCAGCACTTCGACGCCGAACATCAACGACAGCGCCTGGGCAAGACGCTTGAACTGACGCGGCTTGAGCTGACCCTTGAGCGGCGCAATCGCATCTTTCAAAAGATCGACGCGGTGGCCGCGCGTGAAAGCCGGCTCGGTGCCCAGCGTGCCCGCCTGCCGCCGCGCCCATTGGTCGAGCGAAAGCTTGAGCGCCGCCTTGAATGTCGCCTCGAAAGCCTCGATGCGCGGGATGGAGGAAGCGAATAGCTCGGCCACCCGCCGCTGCGGATCGTTCGAAGCGGATTTCCACGTCAGGATCGGGCCAAGCCCCTCGTCGACGACCGCCTGCACCAGCGCCGCCTGGCTTGGGAAATAGCGATAGGCAGTCGCGCGGGAGACTTGCGCAGCCTCTGCGACCTCGCTGACCGAAGGCGTCACGCCCGACTGCATCAGCCGCTTCGCCGTCTCCAGCATCAGCCGCCTCGTGCGGGCGCGCGGCCCCTTCTCGGCTGCCGGCACCTGCTCGGCATCGTCGTTGGCGGCAGCTTGTTGACGTGAGACATCCATATCAATACGATACGCGCGTCTCAAAAAATTGCAATGGCCATGCCTTGGCGAACGGGCCCGGCAAGAAGCGACAAGCGGCAACACCGGACGCTGAAGACAACGATAGAGACGACGGGGAAACTCGGATGAAGCGCATCTATGTGGTCGGCACCGCCGACACCAAGGGTGAGGAGCTCGCCTTCCTCGCCGATGCCGTCGCCGCTGCCGGGGGCGCGGTCGTCCGCGTCGATATCGGCACGCGCGGCGCGACCGTGCCGGTGGATGTTGCGGCAAGCGAAGTGGCGGCGCATCATCCCGATGGAGCCGGCGCGGTGCTCGGCATTGATGATCGCGGCACGGCCGTTGCCGGCATGGGCGTCGCGTTTACCCGCTTCATCCAGTCCCGCGACGACGTTGCCGGCGTGATCGGCATCGGCGGCGGTGGCGGCACCTCGATCGTCACCGCGGGCATGCGCGCGCTGCCGCTCGGCCTGCCCAAGATCATGGTCTCGACGCTCGCCTCCGGCGTCCGGCGACACAGGACCTTATGTCGACGTCTCCGACATCATCATGATGCCGTCGGTGACCGACATGGCCGGCCTCAACCGGCTGTCGCGCGTCGTGCTGCACAACGCCGCCCAAGCCATCGCCGGCATGGCGGCGAGGCCGGCTCCGTCAGGCGCCGGCAAGCCGGCGCTGGGCTTGACCATGTTCGGCGTCACCACGCCTTGCGTGACGGCCGTCGTCGAACGGCTGCGCGCTGACTATGACTGCATGGTCTTCCATGCCACCGGCACCGGCGGCCGCTCGATGGAGAAGCTCGCCGATTCAGGCCTGCTTGCCGGCGTCCTCGACATTACCACCACCGAGGTCTGCGACCTGCTGTTCGGCGGCGTGCTGCCGGCGACGGAGGATCGCTTCGGCGCCATTGCCCGCACAAAGCTCCCCTATGTCGGCTCCGTCGGCGCGCTCGACATGGTGAACTTCTGGGCGCCGCCGACCATCCCCGAAAAGTATCGTGGACGCCTGTTCTACGAGCACAATCCGAACGTCACGCTGATGCGCACCACCGCTGACGAATGCCGCAAGATCGGCGAATGGATCGGCGGCCGCCTCGCCGCTTGCGAAGGCCCGATCCGCTTCCTGATCCCGGAGAAAGGCGTTTCGGCGCTCGACAGCGAAGGCGGCGCCTTCTTCGACGCCGAGGCCGATGCTGTCCTGTTCGAGGCCATCGAGCGCACCATCAAGCCAACGAAGAACCGCGCCGTGACGCGCCTGCCGCTGCACATCAACGATCCAGCATTCGCCAACGCCGCGGCCGAGGCTTTCCTCGATATTGCCAAGAAGTGAGACCCGACAAGCATGGCCGCCATTCCGCGCAAAGAGATCCTGGAAAAATTCCGCAAGATGATTGCCGACGGCGTGCCGATCGTCGGTGGCGGCGCCGGCACCGGCCTCTCGGCCAAGGCCGAGGAAGCCGGCGGCATCGACCTTATCATCATCTACAATTCCGGCCGCTACCGTATGGCGGGGCGCGGCTCGGCCGCCGGCCTGCTCGCCTATGGCAATGCCAACGAGATCGTCAAGGAAATGGCCTATGAGGTGCTGCCGGTGGTGAAGAAGACGCCGGTGCTGGCCGGCGTCAACGGCACCGACCCCTTCGTCATCATGCCGCTGCTGCTGGCCGAATTGAAGACGATGGGTTTCTCCGGTGTGCAGAATTTTCCGACCGTTGGCCTGTTCGACGGCACCATGCGCCAGAGCTTCGAGGAGACCGGCATGGGTTTTGGGCTCGAGGTCGACATGATCGCCGAGGCGCACAAGCTCGATCTGCTCAGCACGCCTTACGTCTTCAACCCCGACGAGGCGCGCGCCATGACCAAAGTCGGCGCCGACATCGTCGTCGCCCATATGGGTGTCACGACCGGCGGCTCGATCGGCGCCACCTCGGCGAAGTCGCTCGACGCCTGCGTGAAGGAGATCGACGCCATCGCCGACGCCGCGCGCTCGGTGCGCAAGGACGTCATCCTGCTCTGCCATGGCGGGCCGATCTCGATGCCCGGCGACGCGCGCTACATCCTGGAGCGCTGCGACGGCCTGCACGGTTTCTACGGCGCAAGCTCGATGGAGCGGCTGCCGGCCGAAGCGGCCATCGCCAGGCAGACGGCGGATTTCAAGGCGGTCGCAATCGGCGGTTCAAAAGACGCCGCGAAAAACAGGAAGGGATGAGGCAATGGCCGACAAGGAGAAGGTGTTCGTTTATCCGAAGGACGTCAGCGCCTTCGGCTTCGACTGGGGCAAGCTGACGCTCACGGTCGGGCCGGAAGTGAATGGCGCCGCCCGCTTTTCCGGCGGCGTCGTCGACCTGCCTCCCGGCAAGGGCCACACCCGGCATAACCATCCAGGCGCGGAGGAAATCATCTTCGTCATCTCGGGCAATGGCGAGCAGATGGTCGAGGACGAGAAGGGCAATCCCGTGATTGCGAAGGTCGGCCCCGGCTGCACGATCTACGTACCGGAAAGCCGCTTCCACTCGACGCTCAACACCGGCGATCAGCCGATGCAGCTCTTCGTCGTCTATTCGCCGGCCGGTCCCGAACTGGCGCTGCGGGAGCTACCGGATTTCAGGTTGCTGCCGCCGGGGCAGTGATGAATTGATTTTCTGTCCACGGCCGCGCCGCCCCTCATTGTCCTGCCCGTCCTCCGCAGCAGCTGCGGAGGGTGGACCGGACATTTCTCCCCGTATAGTGACAGGGAGAAAGAACGCATTCATCAATGCTTTTGCCAATTTTCAATGTCGGAAGGTAAGTGCCGAGGTCGCGGCCATCTCCCTTCTCCCCGTCAATATACCGGGAGAAGGTGCCGGCAGGCGGATGAGGGGCAGCGCCGACCTTCCGGATTATGAAGCCCCACCCGTGTTCCACCCGCGCCCGCGATCGCCGAACATCACATAACCCGTGTCGGTCACCGCCACGGTGTCTTCCAGCTTGATGAAACCGCGTGTCGGATGAAGCATGGTCGTCTCGACCGAGAGCACCATGTTCTTTTCCAGCGGTTTCGCCGCATAGGTGCCCTCATAGGTGACCGGATGGTTGGTCATCAGGAACGGCGCCTCATGGGTGATCAGCCCCATGCCGTGGGCGAAGAAATCCGTATACGCCGCGACCTTCGAGGCCTTCAGCACGCTGTCGGCATGCGCGATCATATCGCCGCCGAGCGTGCCCGCTTTCACCTTCGAAAAGGCCGCCTGCTGCACCGCCTCGACTTCGCCTAGCAGATCTTCCAGCTCGGCATCCGGCTCGCCAAGCACGCCCATGCGGCAGAGGTCGCCGATATAGCCGTGATAGTTGCCGCCGGAATCGATAGACAGCACCTCGCCCTGCTTCCATGCCTGGCTGGACGCAGCGCGGTTGTGACTGGAGCCCAGCGTCAGCAGGCAATATTCGAAATGCGCGCCGCGATTGGTTTCCTCGCGCCTGAGCTGCTCGATGATGTCGGTCTTGATCGTGCCCTCGCGCGCCCAGGCGATTGTCGCCAGCATGGAATCGGTGATCAACTCGGAGGCGATGCGCAGTTTTTCGAGCTCCACTTCGGTCTTGATCGCGCGCATATTCTCCAGCATGCCGGTAGCATCAATCAGCTTCGCGTCCGGCAGCGCCTTGCGGATCAGCGTATAGGCATCCGACGGCAGGAAACCCGGCTCGATGCCGATGCGCGCAGCTCCCTTGCCGATCTTCTGCAGGTGCTCCACCGCAAGATTGGCGGCGTCGAGCGTTCCCCAGCAGGCGGCGTGCAGCGTCGGCGTCCAGAACGGATGGTTCTGGTGCTCGCCGCCTTCCATCTTGTTGCCGATATAGGCGGCATGCTCCGGCCCGCCCTTCTCATAGAGGACGATGGGCAGGTAGCGGCTATGGCCGATCGCATCCATCGCCGCGAAGAAGATGAATTTGTAGCCGCCGAGCAGATATTGCGTGTTGTGCTTGGAGGTGGCGAAGAGCACGTCGATGCCGGCCTCGTCCATCAGCCGGTCCACCCGCACCCGGTCGAACGGAATGCTGCTGACCTCGGTCTTACCCGGAGCGATGTTCATCGGCCTCTCCCTGAATTTCCGGCCGCTCAAGCGGCCAATCTTCCTGAACTTTTGGCTGTCGATTAAATCTGCATCACTTTGACCACTCTGGTCCAGCCAGAATTCAGTGGCGTTCGACCGATCCCGCTTCCATAACGGCTTCTGGCGACATTGCACCCGAATCTGGTCCTACCAGATGATGGCAACTGCAGCCCGAACATAACTGGTCCAGCGGACGAAAATTTCAAAGCCAAGCTATCCTGCGCCAAAACCGTCTCTGGCGAAACCTTTGCCAAGGGCCATAATCCCATCCATTCGAGACTGCCCGCGCCTGGCACGGGTGAAGAGGGGAGTTTGAGCGATGTCCGAATTCACGATTTCACGCCGCGGCCTGCTGGCCGGTTCGGCGCTGCTTTTGGCTTCGACGGCGTTGCCGACCATCAGCCATGCGCAGGCGCCGAAGAAGGGCGGGCGATTGATCGTCGCCGCCGACTCCGAGCCACGCAATCTCAACCCGGCGATCGTCGCCTCAAACGGCGTCTTCTTCATTTCCAGCAAGGTCGTCGAGACCCTGGCCGAGGCCTCCTTCGACGGCAAGGATGGACTTGAGCCGCGCCTCGCGCTCTCCTGGGAGGGTGCCGCCGATGGATTGTCGGTGACCTTCAGGTTGCGCGACGGCGTCAAATGGCATGACGGCAAGCCCTTCACCTCCGCCGACGTCGCCTTCTCGGCGCTGCAGGTCTGGAAGCCGCTGCAGAATCTCGGCCGCACCGTGTTCAAGGACCTCAGCACGGTCGAGACGCCCGACGAGCTCACCGCCGTATTCAAATTCGCCAAGCCGACACCGTTCCAGCTGATCCGCAATGCGCTCCCGGCGCTCTCCAGCGTCGTGCCGAAGCATGTCTATGAGGTGGGCAAGATCGAGGACAACCCGGCCAACAACGCGCCGGTCGGCACCGGCCCGTTCAAATTCGCCGAATACAAGGCCGGCCAGTACTATCGGCTTGCGAGAAACGACTCCTATTGGGGCAAGGACGAGCCCTATCTCGACGAGATCGTCTACCAGGTGCTGCCGGACCGCACTTCGGCGGCGGCCGCGCTCGAAGCGGAAGAGATCCAGCTTGCCGCCTTCTCCGCCGTGCCGCTCGCCGACCTCGACCGCATCTCCAAGGTGCCGGGCCTGAAGGTCATCACCAAGGGTTATGAGGGGCTGACCTACCAACTCGTGGTCGAGATCAACCATCGCCGCAAGGAACTGGCCGACCTGAAAGTGCGCCAGGCGATCGCTCATGCCATCGACAAGGACTTCGTCGTCAAGACGATCTTCCTCGGCTACGCCGCGACCGCGACCGGCCCGGTGCCGAAGAACGATCCGCAATTCTACACCGCCGACGTTCCGACCTACCCCTTCGATGTCGCCAAGGCCAACGAGCTTCTCGATGAAGCCGGCTATAAGCGGGCCGACGATGGCAAGCGCTTCACGCTGAAGCTGCTGCCGGCCCCCTACTTCAACGAGACAAAACAGTTCGGCGACTATCTGCGCCAGGCGCTGGCCGCGATCGGCATCGACGCGGAGATCGTCAACAACGACTCCGCCGCCCATATCAAGGCCGTCTATACCGACCATGCCTTCGACCTCGCGGTCGGCCCGCCGGTGTTCCGCGGCGATCCGGCGATCTCGACCACCATCCTGGTGCAGAGCGGCATTCCGGACGGCGTGCCCTTCTCAAACCAGGGCGGCTACAAGAATGCCGACCTCGACGCGTTGATCGTCAAGGCATCGGAGACGCTCGACACCGCCGCCCGCACCGAGCTCTACAAGGAGTTCCAGAAAAAGGTTGCGGCCGACCTGCCGCTGATAAACGTCGCCGAATGGAGCTTCATCAGCGTCGCACGCGATACGGTCGGGAATATCGCCAACAACCCGCGCTGGGCGGTTTCGAACTGGGCGGACACTTACTTGGAATCGTGACACATTCGCGCGGATGAAAATTCGCGGCGAAGTCGTCGTAGATGCACGGGCAGACGTCGAGCTCTACGATACCCCCCTCTGTCCTGCCGGACATCTCCCCCTCAAGGGGGGAGATCAGCTTGCGCTGGCACCCCTGCCCTTCTTTGCAACGCTTGCGATTGGCATCGCGGCCGATGACAGCCAATCTCCCCCCTTGGGGGGGAGATGTCCGGCAGGACAGAGGGGGGTGCCTGGGCGCGGCATTTCTCATGGGCAGCCTTGCTCTAGTCCCTCGAGGCGCGCATGACCCGCGCCCTCACCCTGCTGCGCCGCCGCCTCGTCGGCAGCGTCTTCGTGCTCCTGATCGTCGTCATCGGCAGCTTCCTGCTGCTCGAAGCCGCCCCCGGCGACGCGGTCGATGCCTACATCGTCTCGACCGGCGGCGATGCCGGCATGATTGAGCTGCTGCGCCACCGCTGGGGCCTCGACCAGTCGGAATTGACCCGGCTCGCCAACTACCTTTGGGCGCTCTGCCATCTCGATCTCGGCCGGTCCGTCACCTTCTCGCGGCCGATCCGCGACGTCATAATCGAACGCCTGCCGACCACGCTGATCCTGATGGGCAGCGCCACCGCGCTCTCCTTCGGCCTCGGCTCGGCGCTCGGCATCTATGCCGGCGCGCGGCCCGGCAGTTTTCGCGATCGCTTCCTGTCGATCGGTTCGCTGGCGCTCTACGCCGTGCCGGGCTTCTGGCTCGGCCTGGTGCTGATCGTCGTCTTTGCCGTCGACCTGCGCTGGTTGCCGA
The DNA here is from genome assembly GCF_014843825.1 of Mesorhizobium silamurunense. Classification (GTDB taxonomy): domain Bacteria; phylum Pseudomonadota; class Alphaproteobacteria; order Rhizobiales; family Rhizobiaceae; genus Mesorhizobium; species Mesorhizobium silamurunense. The sequence goes on along the minus strand of NZ_JHQR01000217.1, from coordinate 688 downwards.
TCGGCGGCATCGAGACCATCGCCTCTGGCAAGACCGGGCTGGCGCGGGCCGCCGACGTCGTCGCCCATCTCGTGCTGCCGGTGGCAGCGCTCGGCTTCATCTATCTCGCGCTCTATCTGCGCATGATGCGCGCCGGCATGGCCGAGGCCTGGCGGCAGGATTTCGTGCTTGCCACCCGCGCCAGGGGCCTGCCGCGCCGGCGCATCGTGCTCGCTCATGTTGCTCGCAACGCGCTGCTGCCTTTGGTCACCATGCTTGGCCTGCAATCGGCGCAGATGCTCGGCGGCAGCGTCGTCATCGAAAGCGTCTTTGCCGTCCCCGGTCTTGGCCGGCTGGCGCAGGAAGCGGTCGCCGGGCGCGACGCCCCAGTGCTGCTCGGCATCATTCTGGTGAGCGCCGTTCTCGTCGTCGTCATCAATCTCCTGGTCGACCTCGCCTACGCCTTCCTCGATCCGCGCGTCGGCGCCAGCGAGGCCAGCGCATGAGGAGGCTGCTTCGTTTCTTCCGTACGCCAGAAGCGATCGCCGGCGCACTCATCCTTGTCTTGCTGGTCGCGATGGCGCTGGCGGCGCCGTTGCTTTTCCCGGGCGACCCGCTAGCGATCGCCGGCCCGGCGCTGCTGCCACCGTTCCAGGATTGGTCGCTGCCGCTCGGCACCGACCGGCTCGGCCGCGACGTGCTGGCCGAG
>NZ_JHQR01000215.1 GCF_014843825.1 Mesorhizobium silamurunense | reverse complement strand
TCTGTTTGTCATGTTGGTAACGTTCAGAGTTGCCAGGCGCTGAGGATTGTTTATGGAAACGGTCGTTATCATCGGAGGAGGAATAGCAGGGCATCGTGCTGCCGCAACGCTCGCCGATCTGCGTCCTGAGCAGCGCACGGTCCTGATTCATGGCGAAAGCGGGACACCCTATGACAGGCCGCCGCTATCGAAGGACTTTCTCTTGGGGGGCAAGAGGCCGACTCTGAAAGGGTCTGAGCTGTATGCAGACCGCGTCGTTTTGCGGGATGGAACGAAGGCCACCCTAATCGACCCTCTTCGACGCATCGTCCATACTGATATCGGTGAACCGGAACACTACGACAAGCTGTTGATCGCAACGGGATCTCGAGCACGGCACTTCGAGCACTCCAGTGTGGACCCGGCACAAATTCATTATTTGCGCACTGAATCAGACGCTTTGCGATTACGCGCGGGTCTTGCGCCTGGCCGGCGGCTGGCAGTTGTAGGCGGTGGTTTTATAGGGCTGGAGGTATCGGGGATGGCTCGCCGCTTGGGCTGTCAAACAACGGTCATTGAGCTAGCGCCGCGACTGCTGCCGCGTAGCGCGTCCCTATCTTTGTCGGAATGGGTCGCGACGCGTCACACGAGCGAAGGTGGTGAGTTCCGTTTGAACTGTGCGAATCTGCGTATGTCAAATAATTCAAAGGGCGAGGTCGTTCTGACCTGGAATGGAGGGGCGGTCGTTGCTGACATGGTCCTTATTGGCATCGGGATTGGGCCTAATGCGGGAATTGCCGCTGACGCCGGCATCGACACCGCCGATGGGATCGTTGTGAACACACGCTGCGAAACGTCGGTTCCGGGAATATACGCTGCCGGAGAAGTGACGAACTATCCTTTGCCCGCGCTTGGCCGGCGGCTACGCAGTGAGAGCTGGACTGTGGCCGGCGATCAGGCCGTCGTGGCCGCAAAAGTTATGTGTGGCCTGGATGCACAGTATCAGGACCTACCGTGGTTCTGGTCCGATCAGTGCGGCGTAACCATCCAGTCACTCGGGCTGCCAGCCCTCGCGACGCGCCTGTATCGCATCGGAGACGTCGCGAGCGAACGGTGGCTGGAGATTGGCGCCGATGACCAGGGACGTTTTGTCAGTGCCGTAGGAGTCAACCCCGGTCGCGACATGATGCAGATCCGGCGAGACGCCAAGGCTGGCAAGCCTGTATCGCCGGATATTATGAGCCGAGCCGAGGAAGTCGATCCGTCCGATATATACCTCGCAACTGGCTAATTGTCGGAATCGGAGTGAACTGTGATAACAGTGGAAAAGAACATAGATAAAGCGCAGCAGAAATACGGATGGATAATCCTTTGCCCCGTTTCCGATCTCCAAGACGATACCGTAACGCCGTTCGAAATCGGCGATAACCGAATCGCAATATACTTCATCGGCGGCAAAGTACACGCGACCGATAACGTTTGTTCGCACGCGTTCGCTCTTCTTTCCGACGGCTGGCTGGAAGGGACTCTTATCGAGTGCCCTCTGCATGGTGCTCAATTTGAAATCACCACCGGGGAAGTGGTTCAAGGCCCGGCAGAGTGTCCAATCACCGTCTTTAAGACGAAGGTGGAAGACGGTCAGGTCCTGGTGTGTCTCCCGCATCATGAATAAAGGCTGCCCTTGTCAGGCACCGGATGGTGGCGTTGTGCTGATGCAATTTGCTGCCATCTGCATCTAGCAAGGCGGAGCCTGATGGCTACTTTCCTTCGTGGAGAGAGACACCGAGAGACAACGCATCCACAGGCCGGCTTGGACGAATCAAGGGGTAATATATCGCTGTTCGGAGCATTGCCGTGGTCACGGTGCCGGCTCCGAAATTCACCCACGTGCCCCAGGCTCCGTGCTCAACTTAACTGCAGCAAGGCCGCAATCACCACCCGGTGAAGATTTAAGTATTCCGTCAAAATCAACTGTGAAAGCATGTCGAG
>NZ_JHQR01000232.1 GCF_014843825.1 Mesorhizobium silamurunense | reverse complement strand
AGCGACCAGGCCTCCGCGCTGTTGCGCGAAGCGGCCGCCCGCTACGCCGAACTCGGCCGCCCGCGCGACCAGGAGCGATGCCTGGCGCGGGCGCAAGCGGTTGAGGTGAGGCTGGCGGGGTAGAAGCTGCCCATCTCCCCCCTGTGGGGGAGATGGCCGGCAGGCCAGAGGGGGGGCGCGAAGGAACGCCACCTCTGGTAATCGGCTCTTGATCTGAAACCATCCAACGGTGGCCGCTATAGCTGATAGGCTGGCGGGACAGCGCCCCCCTCTGCCCTCCTGGGCATCTCCCCCACAAGGGGGGAGATTATTCTCGCCCTACTCCGCGATGCCTTCCTCATACTCCGTCGACATCGTCAGCCATTTGTCCTCGTTGGTGGCGAGTGTGGCGGCGAGTTGCGAGCGCTCCTTGGCCAAGCGCGTCGCGGTCGAGGGGTCCTTCTCGTAGACGACCGGGTTGGCGAGCTCGTCTTCGATCAGGTCGATGCGCTTGCGGATACGGTCCATCAGCGCTTCGGTGGCGCGGATTTCCTTGGCGAGCGGTTCGAGTGCTGAGCGTCGGGCGGCCGCCTCGCGGCGGCGGTCCGCCTTGGACGCCTTGTCCGCTTCCTTCTGCTCGCGGCGGTTTGAGGAAACGCCGGTGACCAGGGTTTTATAGTCCTCCAGGTCGCCGTCGTAAGGATTGACCGCGCCGTCCTTGACCAGCCACAGCCGGTCGGCCGTCGCTTCGAGCAGATGCCGGTCGTGCGAGATCAGGATGACGGCGCCGGGGAAATCGTTGAGCGCATGGATCAGCGATTCACGGCTGTCGATGTCGAGGTGGTTGGTCGGCTCGTCGAGGATGAAGAGGTTTGGTCCGTCAAAGGCCGAGAGCCCCATCAGCAGCCGGGCCTTCTCGCCGCCCGACAGGTCCTTGGCGGCGGTGTTCATCTTCTCGGTCGAGAGCCCGAACTGGGCGACGCGGGAGCGCACCTTGGCTTCGGGCGCCTCCGGCATCAGCCGGCGCACGTGCTCATAGGCGCTTTCCTCGTGGCGCAGGTCGTCGAGCTGGTGCTGGGCGAAGATCGCCACCTTCAGCCCCGGCGCAATGGTCATGGTGCCGGTCTCGGCCTTGAGGCGGCCGGCGAGCAGCTTGGCGAAGGTCGACTTGCCGTTGCCGTTGGCGCCGAGCAGCGCGATGCGGTCGTCGGCATCGATGCGCAGCGTCATCTTCTTCAGGACCGGATTGCCCTCGCTGTACCCGACATTGACGCTATTGAGCGCAATGATCGGCGAGGCCACCGTCTTGACCGGCTCGGGGAAGGAGAACGGCCGCACCGTGTCATTCATGATGGCTGCGATCGGCTTCATCTTCTCCAGCGCCTTCAGCCTGGATTGCGCCTGCCTCGCCTTGGAGGCCTTGGCGCGGAAACGCTCGACGAAGGACTCCATATGCTTGCGCGCCGCCTCCTGCTTGGCGCGGCTCTTTTCCTGCAATTCGCGCTGCTCGGTCAGTTGCCGCTCGAACTGGTCGTAGCCGCCGCGCCAGAAGATCAGCTTCTTCTGGTCGAGATGGACGATCGAATTGACGGCGCGGTTGAGCAGGTCGCGGTCGTGCGAGATCAAGAGCACGGTGTGCGGATATTTGGAAACGTAGTTCTCCAGCCACAGCGTTCCTTCGAGGTCGAGATAGTTGGTCGGCTCGTCGAGCAGCAGAAGGTCCGGCTCGGAAAACAGCACCGCCGCAAGCGCCACACGCATGCGCCAGCCGCCGGAAAAGGACGAGGCGGGCCGCTTCTGCGCGGCGTCGTCGAAGCCAAGGCCGGCAAGGATAGTGGCGGCGCGGGATTCGGCCGAATGCGCGTCGATGTCGACGAGCCGCGTGTGGATCTCGGCGATGCGATGCGGATCGCTCGCAGTCTTCTCCTCTTCGAGCAGCGCCTGACGTTCGACATCGGCTTTCAGCACGATCTCGATCAGCGGCTCCTCGGTGCCGGGCGCTTCCTGCGCCACCTGGCCGATGCGGGTGTTTTTCGGCAGGCTGATCGAGCCGGTCTCGGAAGGGAAATCGCCGGTGATCGCCTTGAACAGCGTCGTCTTGCCGGTGCCGTTGCGGCCGACGAGACCGGCCTTGGTGCCGGCCGGCAAGGTCAGCGAGGCATGGTCGAGAAGCAGGCGCCCCGCCATGCGCAGCGAGAGGTCGTTGATGATAAGCATGGGCCGCGCTTTTGCACAGGACGTCGGCGCTTCGCAAGAGCCAGGCACCGACGATCCGCAGCCGTGCGGCTTCGGATTATTCGACAAAAAGCGCACCGGGACTGGAACCAGTTGCGGCCCGAAGCGTTTGCAGGCCCGTGATCCGCTATCTCGCGCTCGCTTTCATCTTTTTCCAGGTCGCTACAACAGCCGCGCTGGCGACGCAGGTGGTTTTGTTCGCGGGCGACACCGCTGGAGCGCTCTCCTTGACTGAACCAGTAAGCTCGGCGCTGGCACCGCCAATCTCCCCGCTCGCGGGGGAGACGGCCGGCAGACCGGAGGGACGCCAGATGGAGCACCTGCTGATCCAAATTGATCCCGCAAAACAGTCTCAGGCTTCGCCTGTGAACGACTGAGAGGCCGGCGGACAGCGTCCCCCCTCTGCCTGCCCGTCCTCCCCAGCAGCTGCGGAGGTGCACCAGGCTTCTCCTCCACTTGGGGAGATTGCGCGCTCCTCTTTCGCCAATCACCACCACTCATACTTTGGTTGCCACGTCACCGGTTTGACGTTGATGGCTGCTATCGTCTCAACCTATGCTGGCGCGAGCGGCTGGGGCCTATCCACGCAAAGGACAGATCCGATGACGTGCAAGACCATCCTTCTTTCGGCCGCGCTGGCAGTTGCGGCTGCCGCCATGATGGTGGCCCCTGCCCAGGCCGCAGACTGCGCGGCGGCGAAGACGCAGGCCGACCTTGCCACTTGCACGGCCAAGAACGCAGCCTCGGCCGATACCGCGCTCAACGCCGTCTACAAGGCGTTGGCGGGACGCCTCGCTCCCGCCGACCAGCAGCGCCTTCGCGATGCGCAGCGCGCCTGGATTCCGTTCCGCGACAAGGAATGCGCCTTCCGCACCCAGCCTTATGCCGACGGCTCGGTCTATTCGAGCCTGGTCGAAACCTGCAAGGCGGAATTGACCAAGGCGCGGCTGACACAGTTGCAGCACCAGCTGCAATGCCCGGAAGGCGACCTCTCCTGCGTGCCGCAAACCGCCGGCGGCGCCGCGCCTGCGAAGGCCGCGCCTGTGGCGTCTGGCGCCGCGCCGGCGGCACCTGCCCAGGCAGGCCGGGACGACACCAGGCCGTGCGTGCAATCCGCTGGCAAGGCGAAATCGGACCAATATGTCTCGCAATGCATTCAGGTGTCGCCGGCGACACATCCGCCCTGCAACGGCCAGAACGCGTGCAGCATGATGATCGACGAGATCAAGCGCGGCTGCGCCATGATCGGCAGCGACAATCCGCCGGCCTTCTGTTCCGCTTACAAGGACTGAGCGACACGGCGGGCCAGGTTCGTTCGCCTTGCCCGCCTTGCAGCCACGGCCGGCAATGACGTTTCCTTGGCAAGATCGACTCAGCGAAGCAAGACAACCGCAAGTTCCGCTTTTGATAATATTGGCAGGTCAGGTGGCGATAGCACCAGAAAAAGCCTCGAAACCTTTTGATCCAGCTGGGATGCTTTGAGAAAATTGATTTCAGTTTTTGCCGTGCTCCTGCGAAATTGCTAGTGCGTCGTGAGTCGCGCGTAGGCGCCAACAACAAACAACAGTAAAACAATAACTTGATTGCGTGAGGAGCTCACGATGGGCGAGGCGGCCAACGATCTGCGCATGCTGAGATATGTCGCGGAGATCACGCGAAAGCTGGCGAAGATGCTTTCGCGCACGCGCTACCAAATGCTTGTCTACTTTCTGGAGATGACCGCGATCGAGGCCGACAATCTTGCGGCGGCGCAGGATTCCGAAGCCAAGGCTGTCGGGGCGTCAAGCCCCTCAAAATCCCGCGATTGAACGCGCGCGACGACGCGATCGACAGCGCCAAGGCATCTCAGCCGTCGCGCTTCAACGACCAGCCGATCGTCATGCTCGACGATGGCGCGCTCGAAATTGTCGAGCGCGTTGAGCGCGGCATGCAGATCGACGGCCGGCAGGTCCAATGAGAACAGGACGCGCCGCGCCTTGACCCCTTCGCCGGCGTCGGCGGAAGACTGGATGGCCACCCTGCGACGCAATGCGTCGAGCGCGGCCAAGCGGTCGGCCGACGGCTTGGCGTCGTCCGTTGCGGGTAGCATGGCCTCAGGCCTCAGGCCTTGGCTTTGCGCTTGCCCTTACCGGAATCCGCGGCCGGCTTGCGGCCCAGGCCGGAAGACTTGGCGAGCGCCGAGCGGGTGGCCGAGTAGCTGGGCGCCACCATCGGATAGTCTGCCGGCAGGCCCCATTTGGCGCGGTATTCGTCCGGCGTCAGGCCATGGTCGGTCGACAGGTGCCGCTTCAGCGACTTGAACTTCTTCCCGTCCTCGAGGCAGACGATGTGGTCGGGAAAGACCGAACGCTTCGGATTGACGGCCGGCGTCTGCGGCACGCTCTCCTTGACGGCGGCGCCGCCGGCGAGCTTGCGCACCGATGCGCTGACGCTGGCGATCAGATCAGGCAGGCCGGACGCCGGAAGCGGATTGTTGCCTACATAGGCCGAAACAATGTCGGCGGTCAGCTCGATTGCAGTCTTGTCGTCGATATTGGACAATTTTTTCACCCTTTGCTGGTTCTCAAAGTGACCAGCTGTTTTTAAGACTTTGGTCCAGGTATCATATTGGACCTGTCCCCCAACGGACCGTCCAGAGTCAGTAAACGCACGAGACTCAATACCGGAGGTATATCTTCACTGCGGGTCGCGACGGCGCAAGTTAGGAATTCTAATACCTATAACAAACACTTTATGCGCTGAAAGCCGGCGCAAGACCGCAAATGACGCGGCAGCACTTCGATTTTTGCGAATAATTCCTGCAAAAATCGAATTCAGGACCGGATACCGATGCTGGCGAACAGAATCGCGTCCGGATGACCGATTGTGACTGATCATGCCCGATTCGATGACGCGAGTCGCTTATTTCGCGGCGGCGCCGCGCCGGAAGTCCACCGGTCCGCTGTCGGCCAGAATCTCAAGCACGCGTTTCCAGCGGGCGCAGCGGCCGAAATCCTTCTGCTCGATGGCCTTCTCGGCCTTCATGGCGGCATAGAGCGGTGCCTCGGCACCGAATTCCTTCACCAGCCAATGCGCCTCCTGTCTGGCGCGGCGTTCGTTCTCGTCAAGCATTGTTCAGATCTCCGAACGTTCGATGCCGACCGCAATGCAGCTGCCGATGACGAGGACGGCGCCGGCAATGGCCGTCATCGACAGGCTTTCGCCCGACAGCGACAGCAAAAGCGTGGAAGCGATCGGCGTGAGATATGCGACGACCGCAAGCCTGCCGCCCTGGTCGAGCTTCAGCGCGCGCGACCAGAAATAGTAGCCGAGCCCCATCGGCCCGGCTCCGAGATAGAGGCCGAGCAGCAAATCCAAGCCGCCCAGGCCGGCGACGCCGCCGTGCAGGCACCAGACGAAGGTCAGCGCCACGCCGATCAGCGCGGAGGGCAAAAGCAAGCGGTCGGGCGGCACGGCCAGACGGCCGACGGCGATTGAATAGAAAGCCATGCAAAGCGCCGAGCCGAAAGCGGCGCAATAACCAACGAGGCTGCCTTCGAACCAGGCGTGCGCGCGTCCGCCGGAGATCACCAGCGCCACGCCGGCGAAGCCGAGCGCGGCGGTGAGCCCAAGCAACAGCGGGCGCTTCGGGTTGCCGATGACGATGATCGCGGCGGCCACCATCAGCGGCCAGGCATAGGCGACGAGATTGGCCTCGATGACCGGCATCGAGGCGAAGGCGATGTATTGCAGCACCATGGTGCCGACGAGGCCGATGACGCCGACGGCGTAGGCGGCTAAAACGCCTCTTTCCTTCTCCCCTTGTGGGAGAAGGTGTCGCCGAAGGCGACGGATCAGGTGTTCTCCAGCTTGGCGCCGGCGGCGCTCCGTCCAACACCTCTCGTCCGTCTCGGCGCTGCGCGCCGATCCACTTTCCCCCGCAAGGGAGGAAGGGAAGAGCCTGATCAGCGCAAAGACCAGCGTGGCGCCGCAGAACTGCAGAAACTGCACATGCGACACCGGATGACTGGCAAGCAGCGTCTTGCCGACCAGGGCATTGGTGGCCCAGAGCGCCACGGCGCCGAAGGCGAAGGCCAGCGCCGCCGTCGAGGCGGCGTTGGACCGGAGTTGCTGTCTTTCCGCGACGACCGGGCCGAGGCTCACCGACGCTGAAAGCGGCCGGCGCTCGGCTGGATCATTGGCCACTACCACGATTCCCTTGCCCCGCCGGAGACCGGATCGGCAGCCGGATTCGGCACGGGATGTTCTTCGGCATGGCGGCGATAGGCCGGCAGCTGGTTCGTCCAGACGTCGTCGGCCAGCTCGTTCACCCAGGCGCGGTCCTGGTCGTTGTCGGCGGCGAGGTAGAACATGCGGTTGTCGTCGACATAGGGCTTCATCACCGAGCGCTGGTTGAGCACCAGGGTGACGCGCGAGCCGAGCTGGATGGGCGCGGTGCGATGGAGCACGCCGAGGAACTGGCCGAGCGTGGCGTAGTTCATCTTGTGATCGATGCGCATGACCTTGTTGCGCGGCAGGTCGCGGCCGGATTCGAGGAGGGCGCGGCCCGTCTCGGAATCGTCGCAATAGATTTCAAGATGGCCGCCGATCAGAGGGTCGCTGATCGAGAGCGGAATGAGCTCCGTCACCGGAACGCCATCGCAGTGCCATTCGACGGCGCCGTCCTTTGGATTCATGAAGGTGACGGTCGAGCCGACGATCGACAGCGGATAGGGTTCGAGCTTGGTGCCCATCATGTCGGACAGCCGTTCCAGCCGCAGCTTGTCGTTGAGCAGCTCCTTGATCTGCGGAATGTAGCGGTCGGCGCCGGTGATGAAGGTGAGGTCGAGATGCTTGTGCACCGCATGGCTGGCCTTGAGCTTCAGCGCGGCCTCCTCGATCGCGGCAAGCAGTTGCGGGTCGTAGCCGTGAAGATACTGGGCGACGCCGAAGCTCGACACTTTCCACGCCGTATCATGCCCGATGATGGCTTCACGGCTCATCGCATAGCGCAGTTCGGGGATCGTATGGGCGTTCATTCTACTTCTCCAAGGTTGGGGCAACACTTGGTAAACAGTCGATTAAGCCGCCTGCCCCTGTAAATTTAGGAATGCTGGTGCTACTTTAAGCCCAGCTAAAGGTCGAACCCCGTGCGTCTGCTCAGTCAGGTCAACTTAAACTCGCTGAAAATCGTGGAGAGCGCCGCCAGGCACAAGAACTTCACGCGCGCCGGCGAGGAGCAGTTTATCACCGCCTCCGCCGTCAGCCAGCGGGTGAAGAGCCTGGAAGACCAGCTGCGCTTCAAGATCTTCCAGCGCGGCGGCAATGCGGTGTCGCTGACGCCGGAAGGCGAGACCTATGTGGCGCGCGTGCGCGAGGCGCTGGAGCGGATCGTGGCGGCAAGCATGGAAGCCACCGGCCAGTCCCAGTTGCACGTGCTGAAGATTTGCGTGCTGCCGACCTTCGCGGCGCGCTGGCTGTTTCCGCGCCTCTCCACTTTCCAGCGGCAGTATCCGGACATCGAGATGCGGGTGTCGACTTCCTATGCCACGCATGAATTCTCGGCCTCCGAATACGATCTGGAGATCCGCTATGGCGATGGCGACTTCCCCGGCCTCAATTCCGAGCTGCTGTTCAAGGAGGACCTGACGCCGGTGTGCAGCCGCAAGCTGTTCCGTGAGGTGCTGGGCGACAAGCCGCTGTCCAAGGTGACGCCCGAGGACCTCAGGCATTTCACCCTGCTCCACTCCGATACTTGCACCCAGAACTGGCAGTCGTGGCTGGGCTTTGCCGGCGCGAGCTTCGTGCTCGGCGAAACCAAGAGCATGTATTTCGATTCCTGCATGATGTCTTACGAGGCGGCCAATGCCGGCATGGGCTTTGCCGTCGCCAACCGCGCCTATATGGCGAGCGACATCCGCGCCGAGCGGCTGGTGGCGCCCTTCGCGGTGCACCATCCCAACACCGCCGGTTGGTACTTCGTCAGCCCGATCAAGGCGCTCGGCGCCCGCAAGGTGGAGCTGTTCAAGCAGTGGATCATGGCCGAGGCGGCGCTGACGCAGCGCCAGCTGGATCTGGAGATCGCCGGCATGCCGCTGGCCCGCGCGGCGATGGCGTGAGGCAAACCTCCCGAACAAGCGACCCTTCTCAGAGATTTCTCCATCCTTGAAGGATGGCGCCTCGAATGATGGCGCAATGATTTGTCCCGCCATCAGTAGCCGGCTTAGCGCGATCGCACCATGACGTGGCGCAGAGACTCAGCTATCTTCATCCGTGCGGCGGGCCTGATTTCCCGCTTGGCCGGCGCTTTCCAGCTTCCTCCCAAGCAGCGCCGGCCTTCTTCCGTGGCGGCATCATCATTTCCCAATCATCGCCCGCCTGTTTCCGGCCGAGTATTCCTGCCCGCTTCAGCGCCATCACTGCTTCGGCGGCGTGGCCGGCTGGTCGCCGCCGGTGGTCGATTTCGGCACCGGGTTCTTGTCGATTTGCGGGTTCTGGTCGACGGCGGGCGCCTTGGTCGGCGGCACGCTGTTGTCGCAGGCGGCGAGCGCGAGCCCTGCCGCGAGAGCCAGCAGCACAGGAAGCTTCTTCATGACGACCTCCTCTCGTTCGCCCCTATCCCAGGGCAAACGAGGCGGTGACGGTTTTGGTTGCGTGGGCCGGCGGAACCAACCGGCCTGTCTCCGGTTGAGTTTCGGTAACTCGCGAGGAGATGGTCATGATCCGTCTGCTGCTTGTCGGCCTGTTCGCCTACACGGCCTATCGCGTCACGATGAGGATCATCGAGGAAGTGCCCGGGGACGTTGCTCCCTTGGATATGCCCGGCGATGAACGGCGCGCGTTGCGGCGCCAGTCCGCGGCGATGGGTGTGGAGCCGAAAAGGTAGACGCCCTTCCTCGCCCCATAAAAGTGGGGCAGAGGTGGCTCGGCGCAGCCCGAGACCGAGCGGGAATGCGCCTTTCGCCCGGAAACTTCATCTCAGTGGAACTCGATTTTGAACGCTGGCGCAGCCCCCTCTCCGGCCGCTGCGCGGCGACCTCTCCCCCGCTCCCGCGGGGGCGAGGAAATTATTGCGAACAAAGCGGAAACGATGCTTGATGGGCGATGAACATCGCCGCCCGTGATTCGTCCTTTGAAGCTCCCGCCTATCTCGCCCGGCTGAATGACGAGCAGCGGCTGGCGGTGCTGCATGGCGACGGCAGGGTGGCAGCACCTCTGCTGGTGATCGCCGGCGCCGGCTCCGGCAAGACCAACACGCTGGCGCATCGCGTGGCGCACCTCATCGTCAAGGGCGCCGATCCGCGCCGCATCTTGTTGATGACCTTTTCGCGCCGCGCGGCGTCAGAAATGGCCAAGCGTGTCGAGCGCATCGCCGGCGAGGTGCTGGGCCGCGACGCCGCGATCATCGCCGACGCGCTCTCCTGGGCCGGCACCTTCCACGGCATCGGCGCAAGGCTCTTGCGCGACTATGCCGAGCAGATCGGCCTCGATCCTGCCTTCACCATCCATGACCGCGAGGATTCCGCCGATCTGATCAACCTCGCCCGCCACGAGCTCGGTTTTTCCAAGACCGAAAGCCGCTTTCCAACAAAAAGCACCTGCCTGCAGATCTACTCCCGCGCCGTCAACGCGCAGGCGCCGCTCGGCGAGGTGCTTGGTGCGGCATTCCCCTGGTGCGCGGCATGGGCGGAACAGCTGAAGGAGCTGTTCGCGGCCTATGTCGAAGCCAAGCAGGAGCAGAACGTGCTCGATTACGACGATCTTCTGCTCTACTGGGCGCAGATGGCGGCCGAGCCGGAGATCGCCGCGCATCTTTCCTCCCGCTTCGATCATGTGCTGGTCGACGAATACCAGGACACCAACCGCCTGCAGGCCTCGATCCTGCTGGCATTGAAACCCGACGGCGCCGGGCTGACCGTGGTGGGCGACGACGCGCAGTCGATCTATTCCTTCCGCGCTGCGGAAGTGCGCAACATCCTCGATTTCCCAAAACAGTTCGCGCAAGGCGCCGAGATCGTCATGCTGGAGCGCAACTACCGCTCGACCGAGACGATCCTGGCCGCCGCCAACAAGGTGATCGGCGAGGCCACCGAACGCTTCACCAAGAACCTGTGGACCGAGCGCAGATCCTTCTACAAGCCGCAACTGGTGAGCGTGCGCGACGAGGCCGAGCAGGCCAATTATGTCTGCCAGGCGATCCTTGCCGAGCGCGAGGCAGGCACGGCGCTGAAGGCGCAAGCCGTGCTCTTCCGCGCCTCGCATCACAGCGGGCCGCTGGAGGTGGAGCTCACGCGCCGCAACATCCCCTTCGTGAAGTTCGGCGGACTGAAGTTCCTCGACGCCGCCCATGTCAAGGACATGCTGGCGATGCTGCGCTTCGCCGAGAACCCGCGCGACCGCGTCGCCGGTTTTCGCGTGCTGCAATTGATGCCGGGCATCGGTCCTTCCGCGGCCTCGCAGATCGTCGAGGCGATGGCGACGTCGCTCGACGAAACGCTGGGCCTTGCCCGCTTCCGGCCACCGCAGCGCGCAGCGCAGGATTGGCCGGTCTTCCTCGACATCTACGGCGGGCTGCGCGCCGGCCCGAAATGGCCGGCCGACCTCGAGCGGATCAGGCTCTGGTACGAGCCGCATATGGAACGCATCCATGAAGACGCGATCACGCGCCGGGCGGACCTCCTACAGCTCGAGCAGATCGCGTCAGGCTATCCCTCGCGCGAGCGTTTCCTGACCGAGCTGACGCTCGATCCGCCCGACGCCACCAGCGACCAGGCCGGCCCGCCGCATCGCGACGAGGATTACCTCATCCTGTCGACCATCCACTCGGCCAAGGGCCAGGAGTGGAAGAACGTCTTCGTGCTCAACACCGTCGACGGTTGCATCCCGGCCGATCTCGGCGTCGGCACCAAGGAAGACACAGAGGAGGAGCGCCGGCTGCTCTATGTGGCGATGACGCGGGCCAAGGACGGCCTGCATCTGGTGGTGCCGCAGCGCTTTTATCCGCACAACCAGCCGGCGCGCGGCGACCGCCACGTCTATGCCTCGCGCACCCGCTTCATTCCGGCCTCGATGCTTTCGGCCTTCGAACAGTCATCCTGGGCAAGCGCGGCGATCAAGGACGACCCGCGCCAAAGGCCGGGCGTCAAGGTCGATCTCGGCGCGCGCATGCGCGGCATGTGGAAATAGGCGTCGGCCCGCACCAAAGCGCGTCGCGACGAAGCAGAATCAGGCGACGCGCTTTGAGTCTTCGTTAGATGCATGTCGTTCTCCCAAAACCGCTGCGCACTTTTGGGCGACATGCATTCGCTCGCCAAGACAACGCGCGACCGCTTGTGGCTTTGTCGCGGAACTTTTCACCCGACAATAGGTTTTCGTTAGGAAAATCTAATGCAAGGAGGCAGCAATGAAGAATCTCATTCTAGCCGCGATGCTTGGCGTGGCTGCTATGGCGCCGACAACGGTTCCGACGCAGGCGACAAGCCTGACCATCACCACCGATGACGGGATGGGCCGATACAATGACGATTACTACTGGCGCCGCCATCATATGCGTGACGACAGCTGGCGCTATGGCGGGCGATACGAGATGCGCGACTGGCGCAGCCATCGCCACCATCGCGACTGTATGGTCAGGGTGCACAAGCGCTGGCACCACCATCATTGGGTCGTGAAGAGAGTCTGGAGCTGCGGCCTCCATAGAGGCTGGCGCTATTAGCAGCTGTCCCTTACCGAAGCTGAAGCGGGCCCGAAGCGGTGCCTGTAGGACAGGTGGAAAATGCGCTTGATCCCATCGGCGATGAGCTGGCGGCAGCGGCTTGCCGAAAGGGCCGGCCAGCTCTTCGTCAACATCATCGCGGGATTGATGGCAGGTGTCGCAATCCTCCTGCTGGTTCTGTCGACGTATTATCACGTTCCGCAACCTCCAGCGGAGGTGACGATCACGGCCGGCTCCGTCCCATGACGATCTGCCCTGCGCCGCCCTCTGGGCCAGAGGTCGAAGGTTCGCGGCGCCCCAAAAGGGCAAACTAGATCGAGGATCCGAATGGGCGATTATATTTGAATGGAACGCGGCTAGCGCTAATAGATCCAGCGCTTTTTCTTCACCAAGAGCCGGGCTTCCCGCAAAAGCGACGGCCACTCATAGCCTAGCAAAGCGATCAATTCTCGCGCCTGTTCTTCGGTAATGTCTGTTTCTTCAACCAAGCGCCGAAGTATGAAATTTTTAGCGCTTTCAGGCTGGCGGGGGATGTCGGCCACAAGAGCCTCCTAGCGGCCCAACGGCCCGAGGAGGGTTCAGTTCCCTCTACCAAGGATGCGAAGGCAAGGCTGGAGCAGAATCCAAGCGTCGTTTGATCTCCACCGGCGGCACGCCCTCGTTGAACAGCGCCAAGATGCGCTCTGCCAAAACGCGGCGCGCTTCCTCGTCGCCAGCGATACCCATCTCCTTCGCGTAATCCTCCAGGAGGTTGGCAAGTGCGACCAGTTGTTCGGGGTCGGCGACGCCCCAGAGAGTCCTCATCTCCGCTGTTCCTCGTTTGAGTAGGGCGAAAGCGTGATGAACTCTTCCAACCGTCCGTAGCCATTCAGATCGGACGACAAGGCATCGTACACCTGGCGCGACCGCTTAGCGAATCCTCCCTAGTCGTAGATGGAAATTTCAGACTGGACTCACTGCCGCCCTCTGGCGGGGGCAGGCACGAAAAGATCTCGGAACGTGGAACCTCGCGCGCCAAAGGCACGTTGTGTGGCGTCCTACCCCAAGACCGAGGCTGGCAGCCCGCCGTCCTCCGCCCCAATTCGCGAGGTCTAAATGTACGAGAGGATGTTCTTCACCCCGGTCGCGGTCAGCGTCGGCGCGGGTCACAGGCGCATGATTGCTTCGCTGTCCGACATGCATGAGTTCCTGACCGAGTTCCCGCCGTCGCGCCGGCGGCTGAGCTACGGCGCCGCGGCGAAGGCCTGCGAAGCCGCGCGGGCCGGAGAGATCTCCGCCGAATCGGCGCGCGATGCGCTGATCACCTTCGCGGTGACGGCTGGCATCCTGTGGCCGTCGGATCAGCCGATCGTCTCGGTGAAGCCGGTCGCGCGCGACTATAGTGGCTTCGCCGCCTGAGATCCGCCGGCCCCACGGCCGGTAAAGGCCTGGCGAAACCCGTCTGAGATAGCTCTCGGGCGGGTTTTTTCGTTCAATCCGGCCTTCCCGCACGCATGCCGCTGCCTGGCCGAATCCCGCGAAACTTTTCCCGCGCTCCATGAAACATCGCATAGAACGGCCCGCTGCGTGAAACAGCGCACAGATCAGCCCGTTACGTGAAGCAGCGCACAGAACATTCGCCTTCCCCGTGCAGGTTTGCGGACATGCAGCAGGGGTGCGGATGTTTCTTGATCGCGACCAGTTCAAGCCGGCAGCGGAAATGAGGCTCAGCCGAGACAAGTCCTCGATCCGGGTCACGGTAACCGACCAGAAGGCGTGCGAGCTCGGCGAGGCCGTCTATGCCTGGATCACCGCCGACGGCAGGCCGGTCAGGATCGGCACTTGCGGCTCATCGGCGGGAAAGCGCCTGTTGTCTTATCCCGGATACATCAACCGGAGCCTGGCCGGACGCAGCGGCGCGACGCCGAAATGGGAAGCGTTGAAGTGGCTGGGCCTGCTTACCGCGCATGGCATGCTGACGGCGGTTATCCATCAGCCCGAGCCGACATTGACGGCAGCCGGCCTGATCAGGCCCTATCTCGACGTCGAGCGCCAGCTGATCCGCCAGTACAGGCCGCTGCTCAACCGCAGCCGCCGGTGAGAGCCCTCCTGCCTCTGCCGCGCGGAGCTGTTCAGTGGAACGTGTTGGCGGCCTCGCCGGACAGCACGCTGCGCGGGCTTTCGAAGCTCACCTGGTCGCGTCCGTTCGACTTCGCCCTGTAGAGATGTCTGTCTGCGACCTGGAACATGTCGTGATAGGTGGTGGGTCCGCTGAAAGCGATGCCGCCGATGCTGACCGAGAGCGGACATGGCTGGCCGCCGGGCGCGAAGTCGGCCTCGCGGATGCGCCGCCTGATCGATTCCGCGACCAGGAAGGAACGCGTCGCGTCGGCGCCCGGAAGGAAGACTGCGAATTCCTCGCCGCCGATGCGTCCGACGATGTCGGCGCCGTGGAGCTGGCCCTGGATCGTCCTGGCGATCAGCTTCAGCGCCTGGTCGCCGCAATCATGGCCGAGACGGTCGTTGATCGACTTGAAATGATCGGCGTCGACGATCAGCAGCGCACCGGCATCGGCGACCGCATGGCCACGGGCCTGCTCGAGATAGGCCTCGACCAGCATCGAGAAGGCGCCGCGGTTGAAGACCGCCGTCAAGCTGTCGGTCGCGGCGACGATGCTGAGCTCCTTCTGGGCGATGGCCAGCTGGCGCATCTTCCACATCAGGAAGAACAGGAAGGAACCGCCAAGGACAAGCGGCAGGAACAGGTCGGTGAGCTTGGCCCAGAGCAGCGCCTCGGGCGACAGCGAGGGAAAGTTGAAGGAATCGACAAAGAAGGCCGCGGCAATGAAGAATGCCGTGCCGGCGACCGTGACCAGCGCCACCCTGCCCCAACTCGTGGCGGACAAATCGATGCGCATGCATTGCTCCCACTGCAACTGCCTTATTGTGGAGCGCGAGCGCAAACGAAGTCCTAATACATTAGCTTCAATGCAAGTTTGGTTAATCGGCAGCCAAGCTCCAGAGATGGCAGGGCGAGTCAGGCCATGGAAAACTGCGGCCCGCCAGCATTTTCGCGGCGATCGATGCGAGCTCTTGGCAGGCTGCTCTCAGGCGTAGGCGCGGCCTTCCTCGGAACGCTGGAACAGCATCAGGTCGAGCGGCACAGATGGCCTGCCGAGCACGGTGAGGCACATATGCGCCTGGCCGCGATGGTGGGTCTGGTGGTTGAAAAGATGGCTGAGCGCCGGCGCCAGCCGCTGCGAGACGGTGCGCATGTCGGTCGTCATATAGGAAAAACGTCCGGTGAACGCCTTGTCGGTCATGCCGCTCACCCAGTCGACGATCCTCCTGTCCTCGGCCTCGCGCGCCAAGCGCAAGCCTGGGAAGGCGCGATAGAGGATCGTCGCAAGGTTTGACGGCGCGTCCCCCTCGCCCGTAAAGCGCTTCATCCAGACGCGGTCGGTGACGAGCAGATGATTGAGCGTGCCCAGCATCGAGCCGAAGAAAGCACCGACGTCGCGGCCGAGCTCTTCCTCGTGGAGATCGGCAGCGGCATCGTAGATGCGCGCGTTGGCCCATTGATTGTAGGCCGCAAACATCATGAAATGCTGTTTCATTCTTCCATCCCGCTCAGAGCGAATCCCGGCTCTTCGTAACCCGCAGGACCCGTAATGACCATTCTGTTCTATGACCTCGTTGGCCACGACACCCAACGCCCGTTCAGCCCGCATTGCTGGAAGACGAAGATGGCGCTGGCCCACAAGGGGCTCGACGCCACCAAGGTGCCGACGCGCTTCCTGGACGTGCCCAAGGTGGAGGGCGGCGTGTCGAAGACGGTGCCGGTGATCCGCGACGGCGACCGCGTGGTGGCCGATTCCTTCGCCATCGCGCTCTATCTCGACGAGGCCTATCCGGAGCGGCCGACGTTATTCGGCGGCGAAGGCGGCAAGGCGATGGCGCGCTTCATCGAGCGCTGGTCGCAGCTCACCATCCATCCCTACCTCACGACGGTGCTGCTCGCCGACCTGCACGGCATGCAGGACGAGGCGAACCGCGCCTATTTCCGTCAGAGCCGCGAACAGCGGCTCGGCAAGCGGCTGGAAGATGTGGTTGCCGGACGCGACGCGGGGCTCGGCGTGTTCCGCGCCTCGCTGGAGCCGCTGCGCTCGATGCTTAGCTACCAGCCCTTCATCGGTGGCGAGGCACCGCTGTTTACCGACTACATCGTGTTCGGCGCGCTGCAATGGGCGCGCATCGCCTCGCCCTACCGGCTGCTCGAGGCCGACGACAGCGTCGCGCAGTGGTTCGAGCGCTGCCTCGACCTGCATGGCGGCATCGGCCGGCAGGTCGCGGCGGCGGCGTGACGGAACAGGGCCGCGAGCGGCAGGATCGTCATGCTGCGCTATGAGATCCAGGCCGAGATCTGGGTCTATCCCGGCAAGGGCGGCTGGCATTTCGTGACGCTGCCGGCCGAGCTCGCGGCGCGGATCAAGGCGGCGATGGCTGGGATGGCGCGGCCCTGGGGTTCGCTCGGCGTCACGGCCGTCATCGGCAAGACAAGATGGAGCACGTCGCTCTTCCCCGACAGAGCCTCCGGAAGCCTGATTCTGCCCATCAAGGCCTCGGTGCGGCAGCGCGAAGGGCTGAAGGCCGGCGATGCGCCGGCATTGACCATAGCGATCGAGCTTTAGCGTCTACTTTGGCGCGTTTTGTTCGGCGCGTCCTTGTCGACCAGCCTGACGCAGATCGGGTCGCCCTGCTCCATGCGCGCGCATTGCCACTCCGGGCCGAAGCCGAAATTCTCTTGTCCGCGCTGTGGGAAGAAGAGCAGGACGAAGGCGAGCACGGCGAGAACAACGGCCATGAGGAGAATGCCGGCGACATCGCCGCGTCTGAGGTAAGGCCAGTTCATCGCTTCCGGTTCCGCCGCGACGCTTCCGGCACAGATGCGAAACGCGCTCGCAGCCATCCAATTATCCCGCAAAGAGCCGGCCTTGACCAGAAGCCGCCTCCCCTTGGCAAGCCGCCAAGCGGCTTGTATAGAGCCCGCCACTCCAATTTCCATTTCCAGAACAAGGACGAGCCAATGGCGATCGAACGCACCTTCTCCATGATCAAGCCGGATGCGACCAAGCGCAATCTGACCGGCGCCATCATCAAGATGCTGGAGGATGCGGGCCTGCGCGTCATCGCGTCGCGCCGCGTGTGGATGAGCCGCCGCGAGGCCGAAGGCTTCTATGCCGTCCACAAGGAACGTCCGTTCTTCGGCGAGCTGGTCGAGTTCATGTCGTCGGGCCCGACCGTCGTGCAGGTGCTGGAGGGCGAGAACGCCATTGCCAAGAACCGAGAAGTGATGGGCGCCACCAACCCGGCCAACGCCGCCGAGGGCACCATCCGCAAGGTGCATGCGCTGTCGATCGGCGAGAATTCGGTGCACGGTTCCGACGCGCCGGAAACCGCCGCGCAGGAGATCCGCTACTGGTTCTCCGACACCGAGATCGTCGGCTGAGCTGGAAGCTTCGGTTTTTTGTAACAAAGGGCGGCCCTCGGGCCGCCTTTTTTGTCGCACTGGGTGGGCAGGCAGGCCAGGTGCCCTAGATCGACGCCTTCGGCGACAAGTGACAAGGGGCGTTGCCGGCTGTGAGCGAAGATAGGAAGGGAAGCATGATCGACCCTCATATTTCCAAGAGCAGCGTTGCATATCCGGACGATCTCGTCCTGTTGAAGCGCATTTACGACCAGGTCTGCGAGGAGCGGGGCATTACCCGCGGCAGCCCCAAGGCCTCCGAGCTGGCGATCGAAGCCATGAAGCTGTTTTCCGCCGGCATTTTCGACGAAGGCACGATCGGCCGTCGCCTTCGCCACCGCTGATCGAACGGTCGGTCGGGTTCAATCCCCGTCGCCGTAGCGGATCACCTCGACCTTCTCCCTGGTGATCAGGCAACTGTTGGTCAGCGCCTTGATCTGAGGGATCAGCGCATCGATCTTTTCCGGCGCGTCGACGATCTCGACGACGATTGGCAGGTCCTGCGACAGCCGCAGGATCTTGGCGGTGTGGAGCACGCTCGAGCGGCCGAAGCCGAGCGGCCCTCGGAGCACGGTCGCGCCCGCCATGCCGGTCTCGCGTGCCTTGATGACGATCGCCTCATGCAGCGGCTTGCCGTCGGCCGCCCTGTCGTCCTCGCCGAAGAAGATCCTGAGCAGCACGCATTGGCTGGGAAGTTCCATGTTCTCCTCCCTGATCACCTGGTGATCGGCAAGCGGTTGAACCTGGCCGCCATGAGATAGCCGAGCCAGGCCGAAGCAAGCGACAGGACCACCACACTGACAAGATAGGTCGTGGCGAGGCCGAGGTCGCCCTCGAAAAGCAGGATGAAGGTGTCGAGGCTCATGGCCGAGAAGGTGGTGAGGCCGCCGCAGAAGCCGCCGGTCACGAACTGGCGGCCGGCGGGGCCGACCATGAGGCGCCCGTCCGGCCGGGTCAGCGTGGCGAAGAACATGATGACCCAGGAGCCGACGACGTTGACGAAAGCCGTTGCAAGAAGCGCGCTCCAGCCCAGCAGCGAGACGATGACATAGCCGCACAGGAAGCGTGCCAGCGAACCGACGGCCGCGCCGCAGCCGACCGCCAGATAAAGCCGCAAGGCCGTCTGTCTGTCGTTTCCGGACATGGCGCCCTACCCTGCCACCCGCACGACAGCCCAAAAGCCGAGCGCAACGGCGAGCATGCAGAGTGCCGCCGAGGCGACGGCGTTGAAGGCAGCGAGCCGCCGCTCGCCGTCGAGCGCGAGGTTCAACGTCTGCAGGCAGAAGGACGAAACCGTGGTGTAGCCGCCGAACAGGCCGACCACGATCAGGTCGCGCACCAGCTCGGCGGAAAAGATTCCACCGACCGACCGCGCGGCACCGGCGAAGGCGCCGATGGCCAGCGCGCCGGAGACGTTGACCACCAGCGTGCCCCAGGGAAAGGTCTCGCCAACGCTGCGGCCGACAACGCCCGAGAGGAAGAAGCGGGAAACACCGCCGAGGAAGCCGCCGATCAGGACCAGGGCGCAGGCCGCAAGGGTCATCGCTTCATTGCCTTTCCACAAGGCGATCCCACTTAGGGAATCGCTTCAACAAAGCAGGCACGATGCGAGCGGGAAAAACAAATCCTGCCGCGCAAAGCACGCCTGGCAGGAGTCATCAGCCCAGATACGAAAAAGCACGGGCGGTTTCGGGGGAACCCCATCCCCTTTTTTTGGGAAACTAGGTATTTCCGGCGATGCGGTCAATCCGGGCCGGTTCGACGCCTCGCCCCTCAATCAGAACCGGGCCTACGGATCAACTGTGAATTCGGCCCACATGCCGGCTCGATAGTGACCTGGCATGTTGCAGATCAGCAGGTACTTTCCAGCCTTGAGATTGACACTCAATGTGCCCGATGCGCCAGGATGGAGTTCCGAAACCTCGCCCTTGTCACCGGCCTTGTCTTCGTCAACCCGGTTCTCGGCGCTAATGTACGGAAGCTGCTGACCGGGGTTGACAAGGTATATAACGATCATTTCGTGAACCCTGTCCTTGGAGTCATTCTTCACATTGAATGTGACCTTTCCGGCCCTCACTGCTGCGGGCGAAACCTTGATGCCCATGGTCGCCTTAGCGGTATCGTGGCTTGGCGTCGCATAAGCGAGCCCCATCGCCATCGGCGTCCGCGCTCCTTTGTCCCATAGCGAGATATCGACAAGCGATGCAGCCTGCGTGGCGCTTGCGCCTCCGGCAATCAGCATTGCAGCAGTCAGGCCGATTCCTGCTCGTATTGATGTGCATTTCATGGTGACCTCCATCCAAAACGGCAGCGGACACGGCATGTTTCCGCTTACCATTCTCCCATTTGGGGGAGATTGGCCGTCATCCGGCTTTCGCCGATCTCGAGCGGGCGGGCACTAAAGCTACACCGGGGAGATGGCCGGCAGGACAGGCTGTCCGGCCGGCATCGAGGTTCTGCACCGCTTAGCCCCCCGCGGCGGGCTGATATCACTTCGGCTGGCGCTCTTTCACATTTGCATGATTGTTCGCCGCGTCGGTGTCAGTGGCCGGCGTCTTGGTCTCCTCGCCGGTGAACGGACTGCCCTGTCCGGGTGCGAGGTCGCCGCTGTGGCCGGCCTTGTTGGTCTGGAAGGGCTGACTGTCTGGGCTGAGGCCATGCTGGGTGGCATTGAATAGGTGGTCGTCCGCCCTGGCGAAACCGGCGAAGGCAATCAGCGATACGCCTGCGGCAGCGAGAATGAGCGCGTGCTTTTTCATTTCTGGTCTCCTTTGAGGGCCAGATCGATCCGCGCATTCGGTCCGGCGACTTCGGTGAAGGGACATATGTCCCTTTCGCCTGCCCGCCATATGAGGAAGTTAACGCCTCCGCGACGTGAATTATTCCGGGAGGTCGTGAGATATTGGCCAACGCCGCGTCGCGACCCTTCGCGTAGACGTCTCAAGGGATCGTCGAAACCTCAGCTCGCGGCGCTGAAGCGCAGGATGTCGCGGCCGTCCTTGTCGGCGATGGTGAGCTTGCCGGCATCGATCCGGTAGGACGCAGCCTTGGTCAGCGCGTCGAACAGCGCCTTCTCTTCAGCCATCGCACCCTGTGCGCAAGCCATGCGAGTCGAGCCGATGTCGCCGATGGCAATCCTGTGCCCTTCCACCGTGGCGGTGGCGAAGTAGGTGTTGCACGGGCCTTTGCCGCCCGCCTTGCCGGCTTCGCTGATGCGGAACGTCGCTTGCGGCTCGGCGATCGCGCCGATCCCGTCGATATATTCGACGAGCCAGCTCTGGCCGTACAAGGCCCCGGCGTCCTGCTCGGTGGCGGGCGCGACCATCTTCAGCACGACGGTCTGAGGCTTGCCGTCCAGCGGATCGACCTGGTGGCGGGTGTCGGTGATGAACAGCAGCCGGTCGTCGACGGTGATACGGGCCTGCAGCGCATAGGTCCTGCCCGGTTTGATCGCCTTGGGATCGAAGGCGATCTCGAACTTGATCGGCACCTGGCCGGCCGGCACGATCTTGCGCTGACCGATAATCGTCGCCGGCGCGTCGGCCAGCGAGACGTCGGCGAGCTCGACCGAAAGCACGGCATTGGGCGGCAGCGCGATGCGCTCGCGATAGGTCGCTTCGCCCGCAAGCGTCTTTTCGGCGGCCCTGGTGAGCTCCGGCACGGCAAGCACGCCGACCACCAGAGGTACCAGCCCGAAGATGAAGAATTCCGCGATCCTGTCCAGCATGACCCTGCT
Source organism: Mesorhizobium silamurunense (assembly GCF_014843825.1). Classification (GTDB taxonomy): domain Bacteria; phylum Pseudomonadota; class Alphaproteobacteria; order Rhizobiales; family Rhizobiaceae; genus Mesorhizobium; species Mesorhizobium silamurunense. The sequence continues at coordinate 32,050 of NZ_JHQR01000232.1, read as the reverse complement.
CCGCCAAGCAAATCAAACCGATTTGCAAGGTCGGGAAGGATTGCGGTTGTTCAATGGCCGAGGCCGGACTTATTCGCCAGATTTCTTCCAGCGGTCAGCGGCCTCGTCGTCGGCGTCCTTGGCTCCGACCCAGCCGCCTTCGGAGCCGTCGGCGCGGTGCTCCTTCTTCCAGAACGGCGCGCGCGACTTCAGGTAATCCATCAGGAAATTCGCCGCCTCGAAGGCCGCCTGGCGGTGCGCGGAGGCCGCAACCACCAGCACGATGTTGTCGCCCGGCGCGATTTTCCCGTGGCGGTGGATGACGCTGATCCCCTGCAGCGGCCAGCGCTCAACGGCCTCGGCGGCGATGCGGCCGATCTCGGCCTCGGCCATGCCGGGATAATGCTCGAGCTCGAGCGCCGCGAGCGCGCCCTCTTCGTCGCGGCAGAGGCCGGAAAAGGTAACCACGGCGCCGATGTCGGCGCGGCCCTTCGTCAGGACGGCGATCTCGGCGGCAATGTCGAAATCCTCGCGCTGGACGCGGATGGCCGGCACGACGGCGCTTGCCATTCTCAGCCCCCGGTCATCGGCGGAAACAGCGCGATCTCGCGCGCGCCCGCGATTTTCTCGCGGTGGCCGACATGTTCCTGGTTGATGGCGACACGGATGACGTCCGGATATTGCAGCGCGTTTTCGTATTCCTCGCCGCGCGACTTCAGCCAGCGCAACAGATCGGCAACGGTCTCGATGCCGGCCGGCAGGTCGACTTGCTCTTCCGGCTTGCCGATCCGCTCGCGCACCCAGGCGAAATAGATAAGTTTCGTCGACATCTCACTCGTCCATGATGTGCTTAAGGCCGGCGCGGAAATAGTCGTAGCCGGTGTAGAGGGTGACGAGCGCCGCGATCCACAGCAGCACCAGGCCGATCTGGGTGGTCAGCGGGAAGATCTTGTCGCCGGCCGGGCCGACGAGCAGGAAGGCGATGGCGACCATCTGGATGGTCGTCTTCCATTTGGCGAGTTGCGTCACCGGCACCGACACTTTCAGCGCCGCCAGATATTCGCGCAGGCCCGAAACCAGGATCTCACGGCACAGGATGATGATCGCCGCCCAGAGCGACCAGCCGGCGATGCCTGCATGGCGGTCGGTGTCGGCGGCGAGCAGGAGCAGACAGGTGGCGACCAGAAGCTTGTCGGCGATCGGGTCCAGCATCTTGCCGATGTTGGAGGTCTGCTGCCAGGCGCGCGCGAAATAACCGTCGAAATAGTCGGTGATGGAGGCGAGCAGGAAGATGACCAGCGCCGACCAGCGGGCGAAGTCGGAGGACTTCAGATGGCCTTCGAGAAAAAAGCACAGGACCACCAGCGGCACCGCGACGATGCGGGCGTAGGTGAGGATATTCGGCAGGTTGAAAGCGCGCTGGGCCATTTCTGATCGGGAACTCTCGCCTCACCTACTCAAATCAGAAGCCAATGTGGGGGGTCAACAGGCGAGATTCGATTGGTCGGCCCAAAATAGGCGCAAGAATGGTCAACTGTCATGAAAATGGTTGTAGACCAGCTTCGCCACATGCTCGGAAATGCCGTCGACCTTGACAAGGTCCTCGACTGCGGCGCGGCTGACCGCCTTGGCGGTGCCGAAATGGTGGAGCAGCGCGCGCTTGCGGCCGGGGCCGATGCCGGCAATCTCGTCGAGCGGGCTTTTCACCATCTCCTTCTTGCGGCGGGCGCGATGCGAGCCGATGGCGAAGCGGTGCACCTCGTCGCGCAGGCGCTGGACGAAATAGAGCACCGGATCGCGCACCGGCAGCATGAAAGAGTCCCTGCCCTTGACGAAGAAGCGCTCGCGCCCGGCGTCGCGGTCCGGCCCCTTGGCGATACCGATGGCGACGATGCGGTCCTCGATGCCGAGATCGGACAGGATCTTGCGCACTGCCGTCATCTGGCCCTGGCCGCCGTCGATCAGAATGACGTCGGGCCAGGCCGGGAAGCTGCCGTCTCCCTCGACGAGATTCTCGGCCGCGTCGTCCTCGACTTCCGAGCCCGCCCCGCCTGAAGATTTGGCATCGCCGTGCTCCCTGAGCAGCCGCGAGAAGCGCCGCTCCATCACCTCGCGCATCATGCCGAAATCGTCACCCGGCGTGATCTCGGTCGAGCGGATGTTGAATTTCCGGTACTGGTTCTTCACAAAACCTTCCGGCCCCGCGACGACCATCGCGCCGACCGCATTTGTGCCCATGATGTGCGAGTTGTCGTAGACCTCGATGCGCACCGGCGGCTTTGCCAGGCCGAAGGTCTCGGCAAAACCTTGCAGCAGCCGCGCCTGCGTGGAGGTTTCCGCCAGCCTGCGGCCGAGCGCCTCACGCGCGTTCTGCAGCGCGTGGTCGGTCAGATCCTTCTTCTCGCCGCGCTGCGGCACCGAGATCGCTATCCTGCGCCCGGCGCGGGTGGAGAACGCCTCGGCGAGCAGTTCCTGCTCTTGCACGGTCTGGGAGAGAAGCAGCGTGCGCGCCGGCAGCTTGTCGTCATAGAACTGCGCCAGGAACGAGCCCAGCACCTCAGCCGGTTCCAGCGCCGGATCGGCCTTTGGGAAATAAGCGCGGTTGCCCCAGTTCTGGCCGGTGCGGAAGAAGAACACCTGGATGCAGGTCTGGCCACCTTCCTGGTGGATGGCGAAGACGTCCGCCTCCTCAACGGTTTGCGGGTTGATGCCCTGATGCGCCTGCACATGCGACAGCGCCGCAAGGCGGTCGCGATAGATCGCGGCCCGCTCGAAATCGAGCTCTTCGGAGGCCTGCTGCATGGCAGCCGAAATCTCGGTCTTCACCTTCTGGCTGCGGCCGGAGAGAAAGTCCTTCGCCTCGGCGACCAGCTCGGCATAGCCCTGATGCGAGATCTCGCCGGTGCAAGGCCCGGCGCAACGCTTGATCTGGTACAGCAGGCAGGGCCGCGTGCGGTTCTCGTAGAAGGAATCCGTGCAGCTTCGAAGCAGGAAGGCGCGCTGCAGCGAATTGATGGTGCGCCCGACCGCGCCGGCCGACGCAAATGGGCCGAAATAGTCGCCCTTGCGCGAGCGCGCACCGCGATGCTTGTAGATGCCGGGCGAGACATGGTCGCCGGTGAGCAGGATGTAGGGGAACGACTTGTCGTCCCGCATCAAGACGTTGAATCGGGGCCTCAGCCGCTTGATGAGGTTCGCCTCGAGCAGCAGCGCCTCGATCTCGGTGCGGGTGACGACGAACTCCATCGTCGCCGTCTCGCGCACCATGCGGCCGATGCGGGCGGTGTGGAAGCGCCCTTGCGCGTAGTTGGTGACGCGCTTCTTCAGGCTGCGCGCCTTGCCGACATAGAGCACGTCGCCGACGGCATTCATCATGCGGTAGACGCCGGGCTGATTGGGCAGCCGCTTGACCAGCGTCTGTATCACCTCGGCGCCGACCATGCCGTCGGCATCGCCGGCATGCGGCGTCCAGTCTATCGCCGTGAAGGCGACATCGGGACCGGTGGGAGCGGCTTCCGGCTCGACGATCTCCTCCGCCGCCTCGTCCTCAACGTCGATATCGGGGTCGACATCGGGCGGCAAATCGTCGGCGGCGCCGTTTCGGCTGTGTTTTTGGGCGGGACTCATTCCACCATGCCTGTCACATCGGGCGTCTGCCACGCAAGATGCTGGCCGCCATCGAGCGCGATCATCTGGCCAGTGACGGAGCGCGCCTCCCACAGGTAGCGGATGGTGGCGCCGAATTCCGGCAATTGCGCGCCGCGCTTCAGGATCAGGCCCTCGACCTGCTTGCCGAAATCATCGTCGTCCTGGCGCTTGTTCTTCAGCGTCGGGCCGGGGCCGATGGCGTTGACGCGAATGCGCGGCCCCAGCGCTTGCGCCAGCATTTGCGTCTGCGTCCACAGGGCCGATTTCGACAGCGCATAGGAGAAATAGCGCGGCGTCGGCCGCCAGACGCGCTGGTCGATGATGTTGACGATCAGCCCGTCCTCGCCTTCCGGCAAGGCGCGGGCGAAGTTCTGTGCCAGCAGCGCCGGTGTCTTTACATGGATGGCGAAGTGGCGATCCCACGCCTGCCAGTCGAAATCCTCGATACGGTCGTCGACGAACAAAGAGGCGTTGTTGACGAGCAGCGTGACCGGGCCAAGGGCCGCCTCGGAGCGACCGACGAGATCGCCGACGGCGTCCATATCGGTGAGGTCGGCGACAAACACGGCGGCACGGCCGCCCTGGTCCCTGATGCGGCTGGCCAGGGCTTCGGCCTCGGCTCCTGAGCGGTTGGCATGGATGGCGACGGCAAAACCATGTGCGGCCAGGTCCTCGACGATCGCCTTGCCGATCCTTCTGGCACCCCCCGTCACCAGCGCCACGCCAGCGGCCTGTCTCATGTTGTCAATCCTCAATCGGCTTCACGATTCCGGGAAGCCGGCACAATATGACGGGCCAAGCGTTAAATGCCATTTCCACCTGGGGCAGGAATGTGGCGAAGCGGCCCGTACGCACGCTTGCCGGCCCGGATTCGGGACGTTCTCATAGCGCAATATAGGCCGCCGGCCCCCTTGAACCAAGCGATGTGCAGCGCAACATGATTAGCCTTCTGACATTTCGCTGTTGCGAAGATGCAACGTCACTTTTCGGCCTCATTCGCGCCAGGGAATGACCCAAGTTCAGGTTCGCTTCAGCCGTATTTCACCACGACATTTGGAACCGTTGAGCGCCAAGCCCGTTTATCCCCCCGGACGGGCCGGGGCATTCATGAACATAAAAAGCCTAGTGTCTTGTGGCTTAAGGAGTAAACAACAATGCAAGCCAATCTCAAGTTTGCGCGGCCGCTGGCGGTTGCGCTCGGGCTCTTCGCCCTCGGCGGTACCGCCTATGCCGCAGACGTCGTTTCGGAAGAGCCCCCGGCTCCCGCCCCGGTTGCCGAACTCCCCGTCGCTTCCTGGGCCGGCCCCTATGCCGGTATCAGCCTCGGCTACGGCTTCAGCGGCCATGCCGATGCCCGCGACGCCGGCGTCAACGTGAAGACCAAGGGCTTCATCGGCGGCGTCTTCGGCGGCTATCAGTGGCAGCAGGAGAACTTCGTCTACGGCGCTGAAGCCGATCTCGGCTATAACGGCGTCAAGGGCGACAGCGCAGGCATCAACGCCAAGGGCGGCCTCGAAGGCTCGCTGCGCGCTCGTCTCGGCTATGCCGTGACCCCGGAAATCCTGCTCTATGGCACCGGCGGTCTCGCCGCCAAGAACCAGAAGATCACGGATAGCGTTACCGCCACCGACGAAAGCAAGGCGATGTTGGGCTGGACGGCCGGTGTCGGCACCGACATCAAGATCACGGACAACGTGTTCGGCCGCGTCGAGTACCGCTACACCGACTACGGCGACAACGATTTTGGCGCTCTTGGCAACGTCAAGTCCAAGGACAACCGCGTCACCTTCGGCGTCGGTATGAAGTTCTAAGTCGTCCAAGCCACGACACGGAAAAGCCGGGCCTCGCGCCCGGCTTTTTTTGTGGCTGCTTTCCGGGACGGAAGCTGTCACCAACTCGTCCGGTCACCCGCTGTGTGGATCAACCGTCGGCTGTTGCTGGAAGCCCTCATGGGCAGGAATCGACGGCAGCCGGTCCAGCCATTTGACGCGTGAGTGCATGAGGACCTGCGCATCGGGCTGGTAGTCATCAGGGTTGGTCATGGTGGCGGCGTGAACGTGGATCTCGTGGGGCCATTTATCGGAACGGAAATAGAGCCTCGTGCCGCAGGACGGGCAGAACCCGCGAAAGGTGTTGGGACTGCTCTCATAGTGTGTGATGTCGCCGGTCCAGCTCAGTTGCTCCGGCCTCATGCCCAGGAAGGCCGTCAACGGAGCGGACGTGGCGCGCTGGCAGTCGGCGCAGTTGCAGACCAGATTGCGCGTGACTTCCCCGGAATATGTCCAGGTGACCACCCCGCACATGCAATGCCCTGCCAGAAATGCCATGGCTCCCTCCCATTTGCCGAACCGGTCCGACATCGGCCGATGCGGCACAGGATAGGCCGCGCGATCTCCTCACGCGCGCTTCTTTGCGACCTTGGCCGGCTTCGATCTCGGCGGCAGCGTCTCGACGAAAGCTCGCGCGAGATCGAGCCAGCCGACGAGATCGGCCTCCGTCACCGTACCTTCCGGCGCGACATGGACGTATCCTTCCATCGAACGACCACCCATTTCCATCGGTCGCGCATGAGGGCGAGCTGCAGCTTCCGTATGCGCTGCCTTGCCGACGCGGACCAGCAGCCCGCGCTTCGAAGTGCCGATCAGCATGTTGCCGTTGAGCATGAAGCAGGTGCCGCCGAACATCTTCTGCTCGGTGAAGGCGCGCTTGCCAAGAGCGGCACGCAGGCGCTCGACCATGGGGTCTGTTGTACTGGCTGATTTCGGCATGCTCACCGCCCGTGTGCGATTTGCGTGGCGTCAGGCAAGCACGGAAGCGGGAGGAGATTCAAGGTGGGAGTGGAGCAGAGGCTGCTGATCTCCCTTGTGGGGGAGATCAGCAAGACCTCATCCCGGCACACATTTCAGCTCGGGGAACTTCTCGTCGAAGCGCGCGGCCCAGCGGACCAGCCGGCCGCGGCCCTTCTCCCACTGGCCGCCGAAGCGCAGCGCCAGGTAGCCGAGGCAGGCGCGCAGCGCCATCTGGCCGGCGGTGATCTTCTTGGGCAGCTTCGGCGGGTTGGCGTTGAGGAGATCGAGCGTGGCGGTGATCTTCGCCCACTGCCGGTCGAGCCAGGGCTGATAGACCATGGTGTCCGGGCGCATGCGCCGCTCATAGACCATCGACAACGCGCAGTCGCAGATGCCGTCGGCCAGCGCCTCCAGCACCTCGGCCTCGAGCCGCTTGTCGGGATTACGCGGGAACAGCGCGTTCTTCGACAGCCGGTTGAGATGCTGGGTGATCGCCCGGCTGTCGTGGACCGTGCGGCCGTCCTCCAGCACCAGCACCGGGATCTTGCCGAGCGGATTGGCCGATATCAGCTCCGCCGGCTTGTCCTCCGTCTTGACCGGCACGAGGTCGATGGCGATGCCGGCATAGGCGGCGGCCATGCGAACCTTCGAACTGTAGGGAGAGGTGGAGGCGTAGAGCAGCTTCGGCATGATCGGTTTCCCAGTTGTTTGCGCGCACTGTTGACCGAATGCTCTTGCCAGAGCAACGGCCAGCACCGCCAATCCAGATAGCCAATACAAGTTGCCGTCACAGGCCCGCACAATAAAAAAGCTCCCGGAAGTTTGCCGGGCGGCAAATTTCCAGGAGCTTTCAGGAAAGGCGTTTGCCGATCCACTCCGCCCGCTGCGACGCCGACTGGCGAGAGGGGCGCCGACGGCGCCCGCCCTCACCCTTTCCGTGTCGCCAGCAAAGCGACGCGATTACTTCTTGGCCGGCGCCTTCTTTGCAGGCGCTGCCTTCTTCACCGCTGCCGTCGACTTGGCGGCTGCTGCTTTCATCGGCGCCTTGGCGGCGGGCTTGGCCGCTGCCTTCGCTGCCGGCTTCTTGGCGGCGGCCGGTTTCGCTGCTGCCTTGGCGGCGGGTTTCGGCGCTGCCTTGGCGGCGGGCTTGGCTGCCGCCTTCGCTGCCGGCTTCTTGGCGGCGGGCTTCGCCGCTGCCTTGGCGGCGGGCTTGGCTGCTGCCTTCGGTGCTGCCTTCTTCACTGCTGCAGGTTTCGCGGCAGCCTTCGGTGCCGCTTTCTTTGCCGGCGCTTTCGCCGCCGGCGCCTTGGTTGTCGTCTTTGCCATGCGATGCCCCTTGCGTTTTGCCTAAGGTCGTGAGTGACCCGGCGTGCTCATGCATATCTGACTCGCGGCTATCTAGCCAGCGAAGCAACACAATGATTTTCAGTTATTGAATTTTGGTTACACAAGACCCGCTGACAAGGGTATCGACGCAAAAATCGACAGAGAATCTTTGCCTTTCGAAGTGAAATTGCGTCGCCGAGAATTCCCGATGCTCTCTATCGCCAGATCATCCGGACATCTTGGCGCCGCGTAGAGCGTAGAATGTGAGCGGATTGCTCATAATAGACAACACATACCAAACCGCGCGTTACATCTTGCCCAGAGGAAATATCTACAGGTCAAGGCGAAGCAAAGCCGAGCCAGCACGACGGCAAACCTTGCGCGCTAAAAAGCGAGCTTATCGCTCGTATTCAAGAGCTGGCGCTCGAAGCGCCGAGCAGCTCGGGCTCCCGCTGCAGGCGGCGCGAAGGCTCCGCCCGGCGCGCTTTCTTTGCTCGTCGCAATTCTCGACGGAAAACCGCTGCGCACTTTTCCTGGAATTGCTCTCGCACGAAATGTGAGTATCTTGTTTATATTCTCGGGAGACCCGGCCAGGATGTCTACTCGCATTGCCAAGCCAGCCCCGCGCATGCGCAAGGAGCCGCGCCAGGCGCGCTCGGTCGCCACCGTCGAGGCGATAATTGAAGCAGGTGCTCGCGTTCTGAGCGAGATCGGCTGGGCGGGCTTCAGCACCAACAAGGTGGCGGAGGCCGCGGGCGTGAGCATCGGCTCGCTCTATCAATATTTTCCCGACAAGCTCGCTTTGGTCGACGCAATCCGCCGCCGCCACTTCGACCATGTGCTGTCGGCCATCCGCGAAGCGGCGGCCGAGGAGAAGCCGCTCAGGCAATTCGCGCGCGAGCTGGTGCGCGGCATGATCGCCGCGCACAGCATCCACCCGACGCTGCATCAGGTGCTGCTCGACGAGGCGCCGGGCGACCGCGGCTCGCGCGCCGCGCATGCCTCGTTCCAAGCCCGCTACCTCGAGCATTATAGAGCGGCCGTCGCGCAATATCGCCGGCGCCTGAAGGATACCGAGACCGTGGCGCGCGTGCTCTCCTCAGCCGTCGAGGGGGTGATCCACAATGCGGCGCGCCGCAACATGCTCGATGCGCCGGAGCTGCAGAAGCAGCTCGGCGAGCTGATCTGCGCGTACCTGTCCGGCCAGGGCGCGCGGGCATGACGGCGGACTCAAGTCACGTCAGGTTCGCCGAACCAACGTGACGCGGCCCTCAAGGCTCCCTCCCCGTCAGCGGCGCCCTCGCTGGCCCAGGCAACGAAACCGTCGGGGCGCACCAGTACGGCGCTCAAGCCCAGCCGATCCTTGGCCCCGCTCGCGACATAAGCGATCCGCCTGCGCCAACGGCTTGCAAGCGCGCGAAGCGGCGCGCGGGGGTCAAAGTCCAGGAACAGACCTTTTCCGGTCCTAAGCAGGTCGCCAATCTTCGTTCCGTCGGCCAGCTCGAAATCGGGAACGCTGCGGCCCACGATTGGGTGGTTGCCGCCGAGATCATAGCGCAGAGAGACGCCCCACACGCGCTCGGCGAAGTAGGTTGCGCCATCGCGAGTGTCGATGAGATCACGGATGATGGCTTCGAGAGCGCGCGTGCTTTGGGTCGGCCGCATGAGCGCGACCTGGGCGCGCGACCAGTCAAGGACCTGCGCACCCACCGAATGCCGTTCCCTCGAATAGGTGTCGAGCAGATCGGTCGGTGCATCGCCATGGACGGCGGCGGCGAGCTTCCATCCAAGGTTCATCGCGTCGCCCAGTCCGAGGTTGAGGCCCTGACCGCCCAAAGGCGAATGGATGTGCGCCGCATCGCCCGCAAGCAACACCCGCCCGTTGCGATATGTCGTCGCCCGGTAAGCACGATCCGTCCAGGTGGTGCCGAGCCTAAGATCGGTCATGGTGACGTCTGTGCCGGAAACGCGGCGCAGCACCGCCTGCACGTGCTCCAGCGTGAGCGGCAAGCTTCGGTGGAAAGCGCCGCCATCGAACTCGACCATCGCAATCGTCCCTGGCCGCGCAAAGGTATACATGCCTGTCTGGGTGTAGTGGCGGCCAAGGAGGAGCTTATCCGGATCAGCCATCTCGACTTCGACGGAATAGCCGGTGAACTCCGGCTCGGTGCCGACGAAGTCGAACCCGCCAGCCTTGCGCACCGTGCTGCGGCCGCCATCGCAACCGACGAGCCAGCGTCCGCGGAACGTTTCGCCGCCGGCGCGAATGGCCACATCGTTATCGGACTGATCGAACGCCTCGACACCGAGGCCGCGCCTGATCTCGACCCCCATGGCATTTGCGCGAGCGGCCAAGACGGCTTCGAGAGACTCCATCTCGACCGCGATGCTGGTGGCGGCCGGACTTGGCAGGCGATACCGCCACTTCGAGGTGTCGATGTTGTCGTGGTAGAACTGGATGCCGGCGAAATGGCCGGCCGGCCGGCGCGACAGTTGCATCCAGTGCGCGGCAGAAGCGTGGCTGCCACCCGGCCCATCTTTCACAAGCTGCGGCGCCGCGACATCGTTCAGCAATCCTCGACGGTAGAAGGCTTCGATGGTGGGCGCCGAGAGGCCGCGCATCCCGAACGGAAGCCGCTTGAGGGGCGAGCGCGGGTCCTCCGCCTGTTCCAGCACCAAAACCGAGAGATTGGCGAGGCGCAGCTCACAGGCGAGAAACAGGCCGACGGGGCCGGCGCCGGCAATCACGACATCGTAGAGAGAGGGGTTGTGCATGAACTGCTCCCTTTGTCGATGTTCGACCGGAGCGTTCCTCACGTTTGAGAACCACACGGACGAACAATTGGACGCCGGAGTGGCGTCCGATGTTCGTCGTAGGGATCTCATGCACGAGGCCAGAGACCAGAGCTTTCCTTACCGAAAGGACTTGGGCTTACCAAACCAAGTCTGCCTTTTCCGACACGAGGCTACATAGCGTTGCGGCTGTTGATTTGCAACGCACAGGGCTGCGACGGCAGCCAAAGGCCGTTTATCTCAGTCGGGAAAGCGGGGCCGGCTTTTACCGAAGCACGCGGCAGCGGCCGTTATAGACCATCCAGCGGTCGAAGCCCGAGACGCAGAACTCGACATTGTCGCCGATCGAGGCAAAGCCCTGGCCCTCCTCGATCAGGTAGAAGATCGAGCGGTCGCGGCCGTCCGACAGGCTGACGGTGGCGCGGCAATAGTGGCGGCCGATCGGCCATTCGTCGCTCGACGGCTGGTAGCGGTGCTGGCGGATGTTATGGAAATCGGTGATCGCCACATCCGGCAGGTGCGGCACGTTATGAACCTGATAATTGAAGCGGTCGGTGATCTTGCTCAGCACCCAGCTTTCGCCGCAGACGCTGCCATCATCCTCGGTGTAGACGGCCAAATCGGCGGCGTGCGCAGCCTGGGTGAAGCCAAGCGAAGTGCCAACGGGCGTCAGAAGCGAAACCAGTGCGGCAAGGGCGGAGTGGGCGAAGCGAGTCATGGCAGCCTCTCAAGGTCGGTTGCGCGCACTGTGCGGATTCGCTTGACGGCGGTCAAGCGGTTGTGAAGACAATGGTTTCCCAAATGATCGTTCCGCATGCCGCCCGGTTGTCAGACCGTTCCCGCCACCAGCAGACCGCCGACGACTGCGACATTGATCAGGAAGGCATTGCGCAGCACCTGCCGCTCCGGCTCCTCGCAGGCCCAGAAGCGCAGCAGCATGATGTTCGTCGCCAGCGTGAACAGAACCAGCGCGCCGGCGGCGAAAGGCACGGCAAAGCCGAGCGCCAGCATCAGGCCGGCGACGATCTCGAGCGCCGAGCCGGCGGCCAGCATGAGAGCGGGAGCCGGGAATTCCCGGCTCGCCAGATAGTCGCGCATCGCCTTGAATTTCAGGAAGTGCTCGATGCCGGCGAAAACGAACACCCCACCGATGAGAAACGCGCCTATCGCCTGAACGGTATCAATGGGCATGTCGGCCTCCCGCAGGCAGCTCAGTCTTTGGGAATGAATGCGGGGTTATAGACGACCTCCCAAAGATGATCGTCGGGATCCTGGAAGTAGCCGGCATAGCCGCCCCAGAAGGTTTTTTGCGCCGGCTTGGCCACGTGCGCGCCGGCCTTGACGGCCTCGGCCATCACCGCGTCGACCTCGGCCTCGCTCGCCACATTGTGGCCGATGGTGAACTCGGTCGGGCTGCGGCCGCTCTGCGGTACCGTGGCGTCGTGGGCGATGCTCGAGCGCTCGAAGATCGCGAATTTCAGGCCGCCGGCGAGCTCGAAGAAGGCGACGGCGCCATGCTCGAACTCGCGACCGATGATGCCTTCGGTCGGTAGGCCCAGGCCGTCGCGGTAAAATTTGAGCGACGCTTCGAGATCGTCGACGCCAAGGGTGCAGACGGTGATGCGAGCTTTCATTTCTCTCACTCCTTTCTATATTCGTGACCACATCCGGGGTACGAATGCGGTCTGATGGAAGCGCCTGAAGCGCCATAAAGCTGCATTCGGTTTTGCCACGGATGAAGCGGCCGGCATTGAAGATTTCGGCCAAAATGGCCGACGCGTCGATCCACCGGGGAATGCCGGAGCAGATCGGAGATAAGATGGAAGCGGTCCTGGCCCAGACCACTGGCTTCTTTCAGGAACGGCCCGCACCTGGTGGCCTTTCGAGAGCCTTCTCTGCGGTCTGGGTCCACCGCATGCAGGATGAGGACGTCCCGCCGATCGTCATCACGCCGGACGCGACCATCGACCTGCAATGGATCGACGGCCGGTTCCGCATCGCCGGGCCGGACAAGGAGCCGCAGATCGAGCGACCGCCGGCCGGGGCGGTGATCGTCGGCTTCCGATTCCGGCCGGGGGCTGCCGCCGGCTGGCTCGACGTGCCGGCCTGCGAGATCGTCGGCGGGCGGCTCGATCTCGGCGATATCTGGGGTACGCGCTCCCGGGAGCTGTCGGATCGTATCAAGTCCGCGCCGGACCTCACCGCCATGGTGCGGCAATTGGAAGAGACGGTCGGCATGCACACGGAAGGGCGCGATGCGCTCGACCCGCTGATGGGCAGAGCCTTCGTAGTCATCGACCAGGGTTTGCCGCCGGAAACGCCCTTGGTTCCTTTCCTGCAGCGCCACTTGCGTATGAGCGAGCGGACGCTGAGGCGCCGCTTCGAAGACGCCTTCGGCTACGGCCCGAAAACGCTCGACCGCATCCTGCGCTTCCATCGCTTCCGGCGCCTGTGCGAGAAAGCCGGAGATACCTCGACCGCCGTGCTTGCGATCGAAGCCGGCTATGCCGACCAGGCACATCTGATCCGCGAGAGCCGGCGGCTGACCGGCATGACGCCCTCGGCGTTGGCGGGCAGTGCCGCGCCGACGTCGCTTCGCGCTTACGAACTGGCAGGGCGCTTTGAATAGCCGTCCACAGTATTGGGGCAAACTGGTTATTGAATTAATTTACGATACGCTAGCCCCTGATGTTGCGAGATATCTTCGGGAGAACCGTCCTCCAGCAAATGTTAGGTGGCATCTAACGGAAAATCTCGACGTGAGACAGCTAGCCTCAAGATGCTATTAGATAGTTTGGCTCTCAAGATCATGCAGAACTATGGGAGAGTTTCGTAAGAAAGTCGTTCATCACTACGGGAAACAAGCAATGATTTTTAATGTCTATGATGGACACTAGCGGATCGAGTCTAACCCTTGGTTCTCGCGTTTGGCGGCGGTAAGGCTTTGAACGAGGCATAGGTCAGGTACAGTCCAAGGACCAACGTAATCGCGGCATAGACATAGAAAAGTCTTTCGAAACGAAACATCTCGAAATACGTCGCCAGCGCTTCCGGTGAAAGGAAGAGCAGGAGCAAGCCCCGGATCAGGATTGTCCATCCGATGAGGGTGACGACGACAGGCAGGATTCCGCCCGCCCAGACGTTGTGCCCGAGCACCATGCCGAGACCCGCAACCGTGGCAATCATGCCGATAAACAGGACCAGCGGTGGGTCCTGAATGAGCCTGGGCACGGTCGCGACAAACGACTGCTTGTGCATGAGCATGAACAGCGCGCTGAGAATAAAGAACAGGCCAATTAGTCTGCCGAGAAAAATCGTCCGAGGTAGCATGGTTGCCTCCTCAACTCACCCAGAGCCACGCGACGGCCATCTTACACCTCGGCTGGACTCACGTGTCTGATTTTCACCACGAGGGCTAAGCGCTACTCGCTGGCCAGCCAATCAAGCGTCCAACGCGACGGCTGCTCCACAACGAGCACCCTGTGCAGAGCCGGCAGCATCGCCCGCAATTCGCTCTCGAGCGTGAAGGGCGGGTTGACCACCACAAGGCCGCTGCCGTCGAGACTGGGCTCGCTCGAGGCCGGCCGGATGTCGAAGCCGATGTCGAGCAGTTTCGGGATGCCCGTCGCTTTCAGCGCCGCGCGGAAAGCGGCGACCGCCTTGCGGTCCTTGATCGGGTACCAGAGCGCGTAGATGCCGCCCGGCCAGCGCCGGTGCGCGCGGCGCAGGTTCTCGACCAGGCGCGGGAACTCACCCCCCTCCTCGAAGGGCGGATCGACGAGGACCAGACCGCGCTTCTCCTTCGGCGGCAGATGCGCGCCGAGCGCCAGCCAGCCATCGAGCTCGATCACCCTCGTCTGGAAGTCGCCGGCAAAAACGGCTTTGAGCCGCGCCGCGTCCTCGGAATGCAATTCGATCGCCGTCAGCCGGTCCTGCTTACGCAAGAGGTGGCGCACGATCAGCGGCGAGCCGGGATAGCGGCGGATGCCGCCATCGGGATTTTCCGCGCGCACCGCTTCCAGATAAGGCCGAAGGAGCGCTGCCGCCTGAGGCTCCAGCGTGGCCCCGAGCAGCCGGCCGATGCCGCCCTGCCATTCACCCGTCTTGCCGGCCTCGACCGAGGCGAGATCGTAGCGGCCGATGCCGGCATGGGTGTCGATGACCCGAAAGGCTTTGTCCTTCTGCTTGAGATACTCGACCAGCCGGCCGAGCACGGCGTGCTTGACGACATCGGCGAAATTGCCGGCGTGATAGGCGTGGCGATAATTCATGCCGGCCTCATTTTGGCGAACCGCCGCGACCCCAGCGCGGCGGTGGCGGCTGCGAGTTCGGGTTCTGCGGACGGCTTCCGCCGCGACCGAAGACCAGCGAAAGCATCAATCCGACCAACCCGACGCCCATCAGCGCGTAACCGGCCGGCCGCGCTCTCTCGTCGATCGAACCGGTGCCGGCGCGCAACACCAGATCGACGGCGCGCATGTCGATGCCGTCGGCATCGCCCGGGCCGACGGTGAAGACGTAAGGACCGGGCATGACCTCCTCGATCACGCCGGCCTCGTCGCGAAAGATCTTGTCGGGCAGTTGCGGGCTCACCTGACGTGGATTGTCGGTGTGGTTGAAGGAGAGCGTCGAGGCGAGCGCCGTGCGGCCGCCGCTCGCAGCGGTCAGCGTCAGCACCGTGCGCTGCGCCTGCGAAGCGACGCCTTCGGCTCGCGCGGTGAGGTCGACCAGCACGCGGACAGGCGCATCGCTTGCCGCGAGCTGAACCGTGGCCGGCCGGAAGCGGCCGCCCTCGTAGACGCGGTATGTGCCGATCGCGTGGCCGGAGAAATTGCTCATCGCCCAGGGGTAAAAGACGCCTACGGCGGCGCCGGCGATGAGAATAAGAACCGAGAGGAAGCGCATCGAAAGTCCTGGTTATTTCTTCGTCCGAGCACGGTCGCCGCCACCTTGCGCGGTTTCGCTTCGGGCAGCTTCGCGGACCCGCTCCATCTCGTCCAGAAACATCTCCAGGCCAAGCTCGAATGTCTTGTCGAAGCCGGCGGCGCCAAAATAGGCGCCGGCGGCCACGACGCTGGGATAATCGCGTGCCAGATCCTCGTGGCTGACCGTGGTGACCGCCGAGGGCCCCTTGGCGTAGCCAGCGGTCTCATCGAGGATCGCGCCCATCAGATAGTAGCCGGCGGCGCGGAACAGACGGGCGCTGAGCTCAGGCCCGAAGCCGCCGTCCTCGAACAGGCCGATGATGGCGTTCAGCTTGGCGAGGCAGGGCGGCGAGTTCATGCGGTAGACGACGATGAACGGCGCAAAGGCCGGATGCTCGGTCGCGACACGGCGGAATTCCTGCATGCCGATGCGGGCCCGCTCACGCCAGGGCAGGCTGTCATCGGGAACCACAAGCCCGCTCATCTGGCGGTCGACCAACGCCTCGTAAAGATGCGCCTGCGAGGGAAAGTGATGGTAGATGCTCATCGCCTCGCAGCCGAGCCTGGCGGCGAGCTTGCGCATCGAAAAGCCGGAGAGCCCTTCCCGTTCGATTACCTCGAAGGCGGCATCCTCGATCATCTCGCGGGACAGTTTTCCGCGGGCTCGGTTTTTTTTGCTCGGTGAGTCCATGGCGTCGCTTGACAACTTACACTGTAAGGCTCATCTTTCGCATTACCTTACATCGTAAGGCTGACAAAAACCAGAGGAGAGCACCGTGTCAGTCATTCGCATCGTCTCAACCGCCCATTCGTGCCTTCGTTTCGCCTCGCTGCTCGCCGTCATCGCGCTCACCGCGACCTTGACCACGCCGGCCAGCGCCGACGACTATGACGCCGCCATCAAGGACATCCAGTCGACCATGGGCGGCGTGCCTGGCTTCATCAAACAGTTCCCGAAAGCCGGTCTGCCCGGCGCGTGGGCCGAGGTCAAGGCCATCGAGCTCAGCGACAAGACGGCGCTGCCGCCGAAGGTGAAGTCGCTGATCTCGCTGGCGGTCGCGGCGCAGATCCCCTGCAATTACTGCATCTGGTCGGATACCGAGAACGCCAAGCGCGCCGGCGCTACCGACGAAGAGATCCAGGAGGCTGTCGCCCTGGCCGCCTTGACCCGCCACTGGAGCACCATCTTCAACGGCATGCAGGTCGACTTCGCCCAGTTCAAGAAAGAGATGGGCGGAGAATAGGATCGAGGCGGAAAAAAGCGCCGAAACCAACGGCATGGCCCGCGGGTTTTGCGGGCCATGAGCGTCTCGTGGGCACTGCGAGCGCCCGCGCCCCCGACCGGCAACCAACGAGTGTAACGGTCCCCTGCCCCCTCCGGCGCGCCTTGCCAGGCAGCAAAATTTCCAACCGATCGATCAGCTATCGCTAAAATTAACCAAGTTTGCCATAGTGTTTGCGGAGCGGGATTCCGGCTAGTGATTCGAAATAGGGCGTCTCACACGCCCAAGAGGATTTCTGATGCTCATGGCTCACGAAAAGCAAACCAGGCCTTCCTCCAACAACAAATTTCTCAGATCCGGAAAATTTCTCTATACATTTTTTGTCCTTGGCACGGCTCTAGCAATTTCCGGTTGTCAATACTTCAACTTTGGACAACCTTCGGCATTCAGCGCCTCTCAGAGCGGCAGCGCTGCCTTGATCAACTTGAAGCCAAATCGGGTTGTCCAGACAAGAACCTCGCCCGTCGCGGTCACCAGCGTGAGTGCCAACCCCTATTTTGGAAACGCCGCGCATATCTGCAGCCCGAGCGGCTTCGGACAGCAATCGCATTGCTTCCTGAGAGGCTCCGGACCGCTTTCATTCCAGAACATCTAGTGTTCGGCTGCCCATCGAAACAAAACGGCGAAGCTTGGCGCCCCCGGCGAGATCTCTTGTTAGCGCGTTTCTCTTTTATAACATGAGATCGGCCGCGCTTTTCATCTTCCAGCGCTGGCTGCCCTCCCCTGATGAGTGCCTACCCATAGCGTACGCGCGGCCGACACCGCAGCGTTACTTTGGACCGTCGAAACCCCGCATTCGCCGCGTTCCTGGTTAACCACTCACAAACAAGTGGGGTTAACAAAACGCTAATTTAGTTGACTACGCTGCCCACAGGTATATTTTTATATGCGTTGGGTGTGCAATTTGGGCGAGCAGTCCGCGGTGGTGGCAGCCATATTCGTGGATCGCGACTTAGGGGCGAAGGGACGCTGAGCGGCGAAAACAAGCCGTATAGCAAGAGCTCCGCGAACTCAGAAAAAAACACATCGGTGGTGGCGATTCCGTGCGAGCGGAAATCGTCGTCGTGTTTTCCTGACGTGGTGAGGCGATTTGCCTTGCCGCGATGGGATGGTGTTCGCGGCGCGTATGAGGAAGCCATGAGTAGGGTCAAGGTTCTGAAGCTCGACACGGGGGGACGTCGCAGGGGGGGCAATTATGATCGAGGCCGCGCCCTGGTTGCCGGAGGAGCCGGATTTCTAGGGTCGCATCTTTGCGAAAGGCTTCTCTCCGACGGACATGAGGTCATCGCGCTCGACAATTTCCACACCGGCAAGGGGTACAACCTAGCCGGAATTGCGCGAGACGGGTCCTTCACCTGCATCAGGCACGACATCATCGATGCGCTGCCCACGGATCTTGCCGTCGACGAGATCTACAATCTCGCCTGCCCTGCTTCTCCGCCGCATTATCAGGCTGATCCGATCCACACGTTCAAGACCAGCGTGCTCGGCTCGATCAACCTTCTGGAGCTCGCCAGACGCCACAACGCCAAGATCTTCCAGGCCTCGACTTCGGAAGTCTATGGCGACCCGCTGGTGCATCCGCAGCCGGAAGGTTACTTCGGCAACGTCAACACGCACGGCCCGCGCTCCTGCTACGATGAGGGCAAGCGGTCGGCCGAGACGCTGTTCTTCGATTACTCGCGCACATACGGCATCGATGTTCGCGTCGCGCGCATCTTCAACACCTATGGCCCGCGCATGCAGCCCGACGACGGCCGCGTGGTGTCGAACTTCATCGTCCAGGCGCTGCGCGGCGACGACATCACCGTCTATGGCAGCGGCTCGCAGACGCGCTCCTTCTGCTTCGTCGACGACCTGATCGAAGGCTTCGTGCGCCTGATGAACGCCGCAGTGCCCCCCCAGCACCCGGTCAATCTCGGCAACCCCGTCGAGTTCACCATCATGGAATTGGCCGAGTCGGTCATCGACTATACGAATTCACGCTCGCGTATCGTGCACCGGCCGCTGCCGGTGGACGACCCCCGGCAGCGTAAGCCCGATATCTCCTTTGCCAGGCAGCATCTCGGCTGGGAGCCGAAGGTTGCGCTGAGCGAGGGGCTCGCCCACCCCACGTCTTATTTCGACGCCCTTCTGGGCGGCCGCCGGTTTGTCGCCCCGCGCGCCGTCCAGGCATCTTCCGCCAGGGAGGCAACGGCATGACGACCCGCCGCCCCGTTCTGGTGACGGGTGGTGCCGGCTTCATCGGCAGCCACACCTGCAAGCTGCTCTCGGCGGCGGGCTACCTGCCGGTGGTCTACGACAATTTGAGCCGCGGCAACGAGAACGCCGTCGCCTGGGGTCCGCTGGTCGTCGGCGACATCCGCGACCGCGAGGCGCTGCAGCGGGCGATCGACGGCCACCAGCCGCGGGCGATCGTCCACTTCGCCGCCCTCGCCTATGTCGGCGAGTCGGTCAGCGAACCGGCGGACTATTACTCGACCAATGTCGGCGGCACCATCGCGGTGCTGGACGCCGCGCGGGCAAACGGCATCGACAAGGTGATCTTTTCCTCGAGCTGCGCGACCTACGGGGTGCCCGAGGCGCTGCCGGTCAGTGAAGCCTCCTCGCAGAAACCGATCAGCCCCTATGGCCGCAGCAAGCTGATGGGCGAAGAGATCATCAAGGACTGCGCCGCGGCCTATGGCATGAAATATGCGATCCTTCGCTACTTCAACGCCTGCGGCGCCGATCCCGAAGGCGAGCTTGGCGAATGGCATACGCCCGAAACCCACCTCATTCCGAGGGTGCTGATGGCGGCGTCCGGCCTGATCGAGGCGATCGAGGTGTTCGGGACCGACTACGCGACGGCAGACGGCACCTGCGTGCGCGACTACATCCATGTCAGCGACCTCGCCCGCGCGCATCTCATGGCATTGATGCATCTCGAGGCGGGCCGCGCCAGCCTGTCGGTCAATCTCGGCACCGGCCGGGGCATCTCGATCAAGGAGATCCTCGAGGCCGTCGGCCGCATCACGGCCCGGCCGGTCCCGGTCGCCTACAAACCGCGCCGGCCGGGCGATCCGGCCGGACTGTTCGCCGATCCCAGCCTCGCACGCGAGCAGTTGGGCTTCGTGGCGGAACTTTCCGATATCGACACCATCGTCAGGACAGCCGCGCCCTTCTTCGGGCTGCAGCCGGCCCTGAAGCCGAAGGCTTTCAACGCGTCCGCCACCGTCTCGCGCGCAAAGCGCGCGCCGCGCGGCACGAACGCCGCTGAAAAACGCCAGCCCGCAAGGCTGGCTGTCGTCCCCGTAAGTACTGTGTCGGGGCGTGGGCTCGCTGAGCTGGGTTGAGGGCTTGTCTCAGCGAGCCTCTTCTATTCGGGCGCAAGCCGAAGCGGTTAGGCTTTCTATCGGATTGCCGACCCGCTCCAGGTGTCGGCTCCTACCCCTTGCTGTCGACCAGCTTGCGGGTTTCGTCGAACTGCGCGCCCTTGGTGTTGCCGGCCTGGAATTTTTTATGCTCGTCGGCGGGATCGTCCTTGGCGTGCTTGAAATCGTACCACTCGCCGTCCGGATCCTTGCGCTGCTCGATGTTGCCGCTCTCTATACGGTGGCTGTAGCAGGTGCGCTGCGGCTTGGTGGTGTAGGTCTTGGATCTCCAGGCAAGCTCCATGCACATCTTGCCGGTGTCGGTCAACAGCCAGCGGCCTTCGGCGACGGCGGGCTTGTCCTGACCGGCCGTCCAAGCCTGCAGCCGCCGGTCGAGACCGAAATAGGCCGCACCGTTCTTCCAGTTCCAGGTGCGGTCGGCGTAAAGAAGCTGCAATTCGAAGGCCGTCGGCGCGATTTCGGGCTTGGCGGCGGCTTCGACGGTGGGCGCGTTGTTCGCCGCGCCGGCGGTGCCGGAAAAAGCAAGCTGACCGCAAACTACCATGAGGGACACGAGCCAGCCGCGGCTGGCGAACCGGCGCTGTCCCCTGCCCGGCTCCGATCGGGATATGGTTTTCACTGTCGTTCCGATGCGCGATCGCATGTCAATAGCCCCCTCTCGAACCCCAAGCCAACCGGGTCGAGTAACCATGATGTGGAAGATGTTTCTTCGGGCTTTCCGCGGTCCGTCACGATGCCCGGGCGCCGTCTGCCCGATGGCGGCACGGTGAGCGCCCTTGAAGCCATTAACAGCCCAGCAAGGCGCTATGTCAACAGAGTCCAGACCCAAGTGATCGTGACAAGCCGTTATTTAACCATGGGTATTACAATCTTGTGATATTTTTACAGTTACTGGCGATCACGTGCCACAATAGCTGCGGCGGGAGGGAGCGGCTCAAGATGACCGGCAACACGGAAACGGCTGATGTCGCAGGCGTGGCGCTGCCTCGCCGGCGAGGCATGCCCGGCGTGCGTATCGAGGTCCATACGCTGATTTTGCTGGCCATCCTGCTGGTGGCCGCAATCGCCCGTTTCCACAACATCACCCAGCCGCTCGTCGACGCTTTCAGCTGGCGCGAGACGAGCACCGCGATGATGGCCGACAACTTCCAGCGGAACAGCTGGAACATCTTCTTTCCCGAGGTGAGCTGGACCGGCCCCGGGCCGAGCTACCAGGGGCGGGAATTCCAGATCGTCAGCTATCTCACCGCCCTGCTCTACCAGCTCTTCGGCTGGCACGACTGGTTCGGCCGGATGGTCGCGGCGACGTTCGGCATGGTGACGGTGTTCTCGTTGCACA
The DNA here is from genome assembly GCF_014843825.1 of Mesorhizobium silamurunense. GTDB lineage: Bacteria > Pseudomonadota > Alphaproteobacteria > Rhizobiales > Rhizobiaceae > Mesorhizobium > Mesorhizobium silamurunense. The sequence goes on along the minus strand of NZ_JHQR01000232.1, from coordinate 10,594 downwards.
GGCTGACCGCGCTCTGCTGGGACGAGGCACACGCGCACGCGGCCGCCCTTGCCTATGCGCTGATGCCCGGCCCGGCGATGATCGACAGCTCGTTCCTGCCCGACCCCTCGATGCTGGCGCTGGTCACGTTCGGCGTGTGGCTGTTTGCCAGATATTGGGCCGGAGGCAAGGCATGGCTGCTGCCGCTGGCTACGGCGAGCTTCACGCTGGGGGCGCTCGCAAAGCCGCCCGGGCTGGCCGCCGGCGCCGTCATCTTCTACCTGATGGTGTGCTGGATCCTCGAACGGCGATACAAGCGGGCGGCCCGGGTGCTTGTCAGCGGACTGATCAGCCTCGCCGTCATCGCCGCCTATTTCAGCTGGGCGATCTATCTCGGGCGCTCCTACCCGCCATACCATGTGGCCGGCAGCGGCTATATCTGGGATTCCGGCTTCTGGACGTTCTTCAGGAACAACTTCTACTTCAAGTCGGTGTGGAACACGTCCGTCTGGTGGTTCTACGGCTATCCGTTCATGGCGCTGATCGCCATCGGTTTCTGGATGCCGCCGAGGCCTGCTCAATCTGGCGAGCGCGTGCTTGCGGGCGTGCCCTATGTCTGGCTTGCCGCGGCGACAATCGTCTACCTCGCGGCGGCGCGCGAGATCACCAGCAATCCATGGAACTATCACATCTTCCATGTGCCGTTCGCGATGTTCTGCGGCCGCGGCGCGCTGGTGCTGGCCACGCTCGGCACCGGCGCCGCGCTCACCCCGGCGGTCGTGCTGCGCTCGATCTGCATCGCGGCGCTGGCGCTCGTGCTTTCAACCTTCCCGCTGCTCAAGACGATGAAGGCGCCGGTCGCCATGAACGGCAAGCTGCTTGGCGAGGAGCTGGCGCGCCTGGTCCGGCCGGGCGAACTTGTCGTCGCCATCGCGCCGGAGGTCGGGGATCCCGTGGCGGTCTATTACAGCCGCGCGCGCGGCTGGGTGTTCCCGCCCGGCGGCGGCGATGTCGAATGGTCGAAATTCGTCGAGAACGACGCTGTCGCGATCGCCCAGCTCGAAGAGTTGCGCGCCCAGGGCGCGGATTATTTCGGCACCGCCAAGGAAGCGGCCGACAAGGAGGACCGGCTATTCATCGAGCACCATGACGGGGTGATCGACTACCTCGACAGGACCGGAACCAAGCTTGTGGATTCGGACAAGCTGCTGGTCTATAGGATCACCCGCCCGTGATGGAGCCGCGGTTTGAGACCGCACGCCACGGGCGGGCGCGGCGCGGCCTTTTGCCGGCGGCCGGCGGGCCGCCGGAACGTAGCGGGCGACGCCATCGGAGACTTGGTTGAAGCGAGCATTCTCGATAATCGTCACCCTAGCGCTGCTGGCATGGCTTGCTGGTGACTCGCGCTGGAAGATGGTGGGCGACGCCTTCGCCAGCATCACGCCCGGCGCCTTTGCCGCGGTGACGCTGGCGCTGTTCGTCACGTATGTGCTGCGCGCGCTGCGCGTCTGCGACGAATTCCGCGACGAGGTGAACGGCCGCTTCGGCGCCTGCCTGCGCGTCATCCTGGTCCACAACGCCATGATCAACGTGGTGCCGTTCCGCGGCGGCGAAACCGCCTTCCCGATCCTGTTGCGCCAGGTGTTCGGCATTTCCATCGTGCGCGCCAGCGCTTCGCTTTTGTGGTTCAGGCTGCAGGATGCCTTCGTGGTCGGCGTGCTTGCCTGCCTGGTCTGGCCAGGCCTGCATCCGGCGCTCAGGGCAGCGGGCATCGCGGCGCTGATTGCCGCCGCCTGGTACCTGCCGCGCTGGGCGCGCGCGCCGCATGACTGGTCCGGGCGCGGCAGGATCGTGTCGAAGCTCGGCAAGCTGCGCGACATCTTCACCGAAGCCACGGGGCGTTCCCGTTACGGCTGGTGGTGGACGGTGGCCAACTGGACGCTCAAGCTTGCCGTGCAGGGGTGGCTGCTCGCCATGCTGCTCGGCACCTCCTTCCAGACCGCCTTTCCCGGCGCCGTCGGAGCCGAGGCCGCCGCCATCCTTCCGGTGCAGGGCGTCGCCGGTTTCGGCACCTACGAGGCGGGCGCCGCGGCGGCACTGCTCTATTCCGGCATCGCCATGAAGGACGGCTTGCAGGCAGCGCTTGCGCTGCACCTCTTCATCCTCTGCTCGGCCGTCGCCACCGGTGCGATCGCCTGGCTGTTTCCCTCGAAATCGACGCTGCCGGACAGGCCGGCCACGGGGCCCGCAAGGAAATGACCGCCATGAACGTGCTTCCCATTCCTGTCTCGGGACTGCCCGAGGGCGCCGTCATGCCCGAGCACAAGCTTTCCATCGTCATTCCGATGTACAACGAAGCCGACAATGTCGAGCCGCTGATCGTGCGCATCCACCAGGCGATGGAGAATTACAGCCAGCCCTGGGAAGTCGTGCTGGTGGACGACGGCAGCACCGACGCCACGCCGAACGAAATCCGCAGGCTCGCGGCTGAGTACGGACCGCATGTGCATGGCGTGGAGCTGGTGCGCAACTTCAAGCAGACCGCGGCCATGCAGGCAGGCCTCGACGCCGCCCGCGGCGACGTCATCGCGACGCTCGACGGCGACCTGCAGAACGATCCGTTCGACATTCCGCGCATGGTCTATCGCCTGCTGACCGAGGACCTCGACCTCGTCGCCGGCTGGCGCAAGAACCGCCAGGAAGGTTTCTGGATGCGCCGGCTGCCGTCCCGCATCGCCAACTCGCTGATCGCGCGCGTCACCGGCGTGCGGCTGAAGGACTATGGCTGCAGCCTGAAGGTCTTCCGCGGCAGCGTCATCCGCAGCGTGCGCCTCTATGGCGAAATGCACCGCTTCATCCCTGCCTGGCTGGCGACGGTGACGACGCCGCGCCGCATCGCCCAGGAGGTGGTGACGCATCACGCCCGCATCCACGGCCAGTCGAAATACGGCATCTCGCGCACCTTCCGCGTGGTGCTCGACCTCGTCTTCATGTTCTTCTTCATGCGCTACCGCACCAGGCCCGGCCATTTCTTCGGCGGCATCGGCATCGTGCTCGGCGTGCTGGGCTCGCTGGTGCTGGCCTATCTGTTCGGCCTGAAGGTGTTCTTCGGACAGGACATCGGAACGCGCCCGATGCTGTTCACCGGCTTCTTCCTGGTCATCGCCGGCCTGCAGATGGTGACGTCGGGCGTGCTCGCCGAGATGCTGTCGCGCGTCTATCTCGAGGCGAATGTCTCACTCGCCTATGTGGCGCGCCCGCAGCCCGCGCATGGCGAAGGCGATGGCTGGCGCTGGCCGAGCCCGCCGGCGGAAGCCAAGAAAGCCCCGCGACGGAAATGATCCCGCCGCTGTCCTCATTCGAGGCCCGCGCATGACCACCCTCGTGACCGGAGCCGCCGGCTTCATTGGCAGCCATGAAGGCGGCCGGCTCGCCGGCCGAACGGATTTTCGTTCCATCAGTTCGACATAGGCGAGCCGGGCGCTGGCGGCCAAGCTAAAGGGAACGCCTGTGTCGGTTCAGCGCGCGCGGCAGGCAGAGCGCTGGCCAAAGCCGCTCGGCCCGCAAATCCAGGGCGAGTGGCCGAGCAGCGGCCCAACGCTGCCAAGGCTGTAGGACACCTTGACCGACGCCGGCGTGCGGATGCGCTGCGGCCGCACGAAGGCTGCATAGGCCTCTTCCCTGACGCGCGTCACGCTGGTCGTCTGCGTCAACGGCTTGCGATGATGGGCCCGGTAGAGCCGCTTCGTCTTGACGTAATGGACCTTCTTGCCGAGCGCGTTCGCCATTGGCTTGTTGCCGGCGATCGAGCCGGTCTTGCCCGCATCCATGCTCTGGCAACCGGACACCATCGAGACCAGCGCAATAGCGACAAAGACGCGGGCATGTTTCTTGGCGAGCACCGCTGCGCCATCCATGAATTTCTTCATTGTCGTCCCCTGCCGTGAAATAATTCTCTGGAGCGCTGGAATATACTTTTTCTCTGCTTCTTTCCGCGCCCTGCAAGCGGCCTATCGCCACTTACTTCATGCGAGCAATATTAGAGGAGACTTATTAAAATTCATGCAAACGACACGATGAGCGCCGTCTTTCCGCGCTCGATCGATTATTATTAAAATTTGAATCTTTCTGGCGACCGCCGGCAGCCGGTCGCTGGCCAGGACTTCAGTTCAGGCGTGCACGTGGAAGGCCTAGAGCGGTTCACTGTTTCACGGAAACGGCGAACCGCTCTATCTTTTTGTTTTTTGCGCAATTCCGGACGGAAAACCGTTACACACTTTTCCTGGAATTGCTCTAGCGCGGGGTTTCCCAGCCCGGGTCGAAGTAGAATTTGCGCGAACCGATGTCGCCCATGCCGGCGCCTGAAATCACATAGGCGATCCTGACGATGCGGAAGCCGCCGGCACCCTGCTGCAGCCCATAGATGCCCTCCAGTCCGCGATCGTAGAAGCCCGCGACCGGCACACCGAGCGCGAGCAGCGCGAGCGAAGCGTGCAATGCGAATTTCGTGGCATTGGTGCGCAGCGATATCCTGTTCTCCGAAATGTGCTTGGCGATGATGACCACGACGAGCAGGCCGTAGAGGAAGGCATTGAAGGCGGCGAACCAATAGAAACCGGTGGCGTCGAAGGGGTGCTTGACGAGCAGCACCGGCAGGGCCGCCCCGATCGCCAGGACGACGTAGGGCACAAATACCCGCGCGGGCAAAAGGTGCTTCGGACCGCTGCCTTTAGGGGTGACGCGGAAATCGACAAAGGATTTCGTCACATAGTCGCGGATCGCCGACAGCGTCCCCCACAACACCCAAGGCCAACGGGCGAAAAAGAGGAACAGCGTACCCTCCCAGCTCAGCGTCTTGGCGGTCAGGGGCCGAGACAGGCCGAAAGCCTTGAGCATCATCACCAGCCCGACCAGTGCCACCGAATTGGGCAGGTAATAGAAGATGAAGTCGGCGTACATGACGTTGGCGAAGTTGCGTCCCGTGGACAGCGCATAGATCGGCATGACGTACATCATCAGCGCAAACAGCGCGAATAGCGGGTACCAGAGCTGGCAAAACAGAAACTGGAACTTCAGCCGCGGCGGCAGCTTGTGAAAGTATTGCGGCGTGTATTCGAGCAGGATCGTCACCAGGCTTCGCGACCACTGGAATTCCTGCGTGACGAGATCCGCGAAAGTCTGAGGGCCGTCACCATGGGCTATGGCGTCGATGGCGTGCACGCCGCGCCAGCCCGCGGCATTGATCAGCATGGATGTGGAATGATCCTCGGCGAGTTCCGGGCCAAGTCCGCCGGACTCGCGCAGCGCTTTCGTCCTGACGGCGTAGTGCGAACCGATGCAGAGCGGCGCGCCGCGTCCGGTATGGCCGGATTGCAGGGGGCCGTGGAACATGCCTTCCGGGAACAGGCGGCCGCGCGCCGCCCAGCTTTCGTCGGCGTTGTTGTCGCAGATGCTGGGTGCTGAAACATAGCCGACGGAAGGATCGGCGAAAGGATAGAGGATTTCCCGCAGATAGCTCGGCGACGGCACGTGATCGGCATCCATTTGCGCGACGAAATCGTAGCGTTCGTAACCGTAGTGATCGTAGAAGAAAGCGAGATTGCCTTCCTTGCAGCGGGTCCTGCGCGGCCAGGTCTTGCGATGGTAGTCCTCGCGACCGCGCCGCGTCGAAACCAGCACGCCATGCGCATCGCACCAGCGAATTGTCTCCTCGGCCGGATCCTCGTCGGCCAGCCAGGTGTCGTGCGGATAATCCTGCGCCAGCATCGCCTCCAGCGTGCGCTGAACGACGGCGAACGGCTCGGACGGCGCCTTGGTGACCACCATGGCGACGCGCGAGCGCTTGGGGATGGTGTGCAGCTTCGAGGATTTCCGCGAGGCATGAACGTTGAGCAGGAAATACATCGGCATCAGCGTCAGCCAGGCTAGCACGAGGGTGGCAAAGGCATAGGGTCCGATGTGCTCGATGTGTTGCGGCCGCAGCCACCAGGACCAGAAGAAGAAAAGCGTGACAATCCAGAATGCGAGGCCGAGCCGAAGGATCGATTGCTGCCTGGACGATAGAACAGGCAGCAGATAAGCGCCTTTCCGGCCAAAGCCGGCGTTGGCCCCGCCCGACTGACCCGCACGCCCCTTGCTGCCGCCGACAATGCCGGCACCCACCGAAACGCTCATACTACCCGCCGCCGCTTCCGCTCCCGCCCTTGCGGCCGAAAGCGTTCAGATCCCACGGCAGAATCAGCATCTCCTAATGGAGAGTCAACAGAATTAAGCTTGCGTTAACCAAGCTTCTTGAGAACTGGTTAACCTCAGTCTCACCCCCGGCGGCCCCTTGCGGGCTTGGTGCGCCGGTCCAAGGTCTCCGACGAGCGCGGTGTCTGACCAACGACGGCTCTATCACAACCATGGCGTTAACCATGTCGTGCCGATATGGTTAAGTAACGGTTAATTGCACTTGACTCTGGCCCAGCATAGGCTCTTATATCAGGAAGGGTTAATATCGTAATGTTGACGCGAATTTGTGAGTATCGCGGCGACAGTCTCCCGGGCTCCAAGGTATAGGCGCCCCGAGGGATGATCTGATGGGCAGCCTCACGCCAAAAGTGTGCCGGTCCCAGTCGCTCAGAAAAACCGCAGATCACGTCGGCTGACCGATTGTCTGGGTTTAGCGTGCCGATTCCTGTCGGCACACTGTGGCGAGCTTCAACGTCCTATGTTGAAGCTATGGGAGGTCGGGTATGAAATACTCCGCAGCAACCGCACTTTTTTCAGTGCTCATCGTCGGCGGCAGCCTGGCCTTGCCGGCTTCGGCAGGATCGCCCGTGGGAACGGACCCGGTGCAGACGAGTTCGGCCGCGTCGGCATTCGGCTCCTATGATCCCTATGGCGACTTCAGCAACGACAAATCGGCCACCATCGAAGAGCTCTTCCTGCCTTGGGAAGACGTCGATCTCTCGACGCTGCCGCTGGCCGACGCCTATGCTCTGCAGCGCGGGCGCTCGCTGCTGATCACCATCGAACCATGGACCTGGTCGAAGGACTGGCGCATCACGCCGCCGGAACTGCGCAACGGCATCCTGGGCGGCAAATATGACGCCAACATGCAGGCCATCTGCAACCTGGTCGGACAGATGAAGAGCCCGGTGACGATCCGCTGGGCGCAGGAAATGGAAGACACCAACGGCCGCTTCACCTGGGCCAACTGGGCGCCGAAGGACTGGATCGCCGCCTACAAGCGCGAGGTCGATGTCTGCCGCAAGGCCGCGCCCGCGGCCAAATACATGTGGTCGCCCAAGGGGATGGAAGGCCTGGAGAAATACTATCCCGGCGATGACTATGTGGACGTCATCGGCCTGTCGGTGTTCGGCCTGCAGAAGAAGGACAACGATGAAGCCGGTCGCGACCGGACCTTTGCCGAGGCCCTGAAGCCCGGCTACGACCGTGTCGCGAAATTCAACAAGCCGGTGATCGTGGCCGAGCTCGGCTATGTCGGAAAGCAGGACTATGTGACGAAGTGGGCGGAAGAAACCCGCAAGTCCTATGCGGAGTTCCCGGCCCTGACCTCGGTGGTCTACTTCAACCAGAAGGAGACGTGGCCGTGGCTGAACGGCTATGGGCTGCCCGACTGGCGGGTGACCCAGCACGTCCTGCCGTAAGGCCGCAGAGACCGTGCCCGTTCCGGCACCTCCGGGACGGGCTCCAGCTTCAAGTTCAAGAGTGACAAACTCCAAAGCCCGGCTTTGGAGGCGGGTCTAGGCGTGGCGTAAATCAGTTGGCGGAGTAAAGGCGTGAAACGGGTGTTGTATAAATTTGTCGGAGCGGTGCTTGCCTGCTCCGTTTTTGCTGTCGGCTCGCAGGCCCCTGCGATGGCCAAGGCCGCGGACAAGGTCGACGCCCAGGCGTCAAAGGCCGCCGTCGTCTCCGACGGGGGCGTCTACCAGCTATATCAAAACCACTCGTGGCTATGGGGCAAGAACGGCGCCGCCTTTTTTGCGGTGAAGCAGCGGCAGCTCGACGCCTGGACCTCCGACAAGGGCAAGCCGGGCTATGGCGACGGCATATGGTTCATTCCGGGCGGCGGCAAGCTCTGCTATCGCGCGACGTGGTACGGCACATGGGGATCGAAGAAGTCCATGGCCTGCTTCGAGCACCGCCAGGCGGGCAAGGTCGTTTATCAACGCAAGTTGCCTGACGGCGAGTGGTATACATTCAAGGATCGGCACGGCAAGTCGAAGCTGCGCTACGGCGATTATGCAAGCGGCAAGATGAAACGCATCAAGGCGAAGCTGTAGTCCACCGCAGCAACACCGAAACGCTGGGCTTACGTCGCGGCGCGCCATGCGCCCGGCGACAAGCCCTTGATCGTCTTGAACACCCTGGTGAGATGGCTCTGGTCGGCGAAGCCGGTCGCGGCGGCGATCTCGGCCAGCGGCATGTCGGTCTTGATCAGCGTCGAGGCGGCGCGGATGCGGCGGTCGCGCAGATATTGTCCGGGCGTCATGCCGGCGGCGCGGTGGAAGTCGCGGATGACCTGCGGGGAGGGGGGTGCCCCCCGCCGCAGCAGCCAATCGAGCGAGGTCGAAGCAGGCCGCAAGGTCCTCGGCGATCAGTTCGCCATAGAGGCGGAAGCGCCGCGCCGTTTTCCCGCCGCCCGACGCGCGGTCGCGGCGCTTGCCGTCGCCGAAGCGGCTCACCAGTTCGCGCAGCACCGCCAGCATCGCCGCTTCCTGTTCCAGCGCCTGTCCTGCCAGGCGATGCGCCCGCACGAAGGCCCGCGCCAGATCGGCCGCGAGCACAATGCCTTCGCCGAACATCGGCAATCCCGGCAGTTCCAGATCCTCGGCGATCTCGGCCATCAGCACGGCATCGGGATAGCAGGTGCGGTAGGCCCAGCCGGCGGCAACGCCTTTCTCACCGTCATGCGGCTCTTCCGGATTGACGATGATGATCGAGCCCGCCGGCGCCAGATGCTGGCGGCGGCCGATGCGCAGCTTCTCGACGCCGGCCACCACGACGCCGAACACCCAGGTTGGATGGGTGTGCAGCGCATAGGCATGGTCGCGATAGCGGGCGGCGAGCATTTCGAGACCGCCCAGGCCTTCATGCTGCGTCAGCCTTGCCGCTTCGCGTTCCGTTTGCTCGCTGGCGTCGCTCATGAAGGCAGCCTTTCGCGAAACCGCCCTGCCCGTCAATCCCGTTCAAGACGCCAGCCGACGACGCAGGCTAGATCGGCACATTCGAACACGGAGACGGACAATGCGGAAGAACGACAGGATAGCGGCCATCGTGCCCGAGGTGATCGGCTGGCGGCAAGCGATCCACGCCAATCCGGAACTCGGCTTCGCAGAGCATGAGACAGCAGCGTTCGTCGCGGCGAAGCTCAAAGAATTCGGCCTGACCGTCCACACCGATGTCAGTGCCACCGCGCTTGTCGCGACGCTGACCAGAGGCGCGGGCGGCAAGGCGATCGCGCTGCGTGCCGAACTGGACGCGCTGCCGATCAAGGAAGCAACGGGCCTGGCCTATGCCTCACGCAAGGACGGTGTCATGCATGCCTGCGGCCACGACGGCCACACCGCGATGCTGCTCGGGGCGGCTAAGCTGCTGGCCGAAAGCGAGAGCTTCGACGGCACGGTGGTGTTCGTCTTCCAGCCGGCCGAGGAGGTGCTTGGCGGCGGCAAGAAGATGATCGAGGACGGGCTGCTGAAGCGCTTCCCGGTCGAGCAGGTCTTCGCCGTCCATAACTGGCCAGGTTTTCCGGAAGGCCATATCGGCGTGCGCACCGGGCCGCAGATGGCGGCCGTCGACGATTTCGAGATCGTCTTTCGCGGCAGCGGCTGCCACGCGGCGATGCCGCATCTGGGCGACGATCCGCTGCTTGCGGCGGCAAGCTTCGTCACCGCGATCCAGCGGCTGGTCTCCCGCAGCATCGATCCGCTGTCGCCGGCGGTGTTGTCGGTGACGCAGATCCATGGCGGCCGCTTCAACAATTTCGTGCCGGGCGAGGTCAAGGTCGAAGGCACCTGCCGCTTCTACGACCGCGCGCTTTCCGACCACTGCGCGGACGAAATCGAGCGCGTAGCGCAAGCCACCGCCGCGATGCACGGCGCCAGCGCCGAACTCACCTACAAGCTCGGCTATCCACCGGTGGTGAACCCGCCAAACGGCGCGGCGCTCGCGGCCTTGGCGGGCGCGGACACGGTCGGTGCGAAACGCGTCGCGACGGAGTTCCAGCCCAGCATGGGCTGCGAGGATTTCGCCTTCCTGCTGCAAGGCGTCGGCGACGGCGCCTATGTATGGATCGGCGCCGGCGATGTCGGCCCGGGCGCGGGACTGCATGGCGACCGCTTCGTCTTCAACGACGCCATCGTCCCAATCGGCATCCGCTTCTTCCTCAATGTCGTCCAGCGCGCGCTGCCGGTTGGCGGGAGGTAGCGCAATTGCCAAGTCCGCCGATTTCGCGCAACGGTCTTCGCGACGGAAACGATCGCGAGACCTGATGCCGGGGGCTGACAAGACCGTGCTGATCACCGGAGCGCGGGCGCCGGTGGCGTTGCATCTGGCGCGCCTGCTCGACGGCGCTGGCCGCCGGGTGATCCTGGCCGACACGCCGGCG
>NZ_JHQR01000212.1 GCF_014843825.1 Mesorhizobium silamurunense | reverse complement strand
GAACGCGAGTTAAGTTGATAACGCCCGATCCGGGTCTGGAACGCGTAGGCCACGTCCTTGTACGGAGCCTTTGTGCTCCGTCGACGGTTTACCAAGAAGACCGTGATGACGCGCAGACGCTCTTCAGCCCCTTCCGGAGTCTTCTGACGAAGCACACGCTGGTGAACGGCGACTTCGATGCCGCCGCCCGGCCTCTGAGGGGCAGCGCTTTCCGGCGGCGGGATCCCGGACTGGTTCCGAGTGACGTCGAGGACAATCGCGGCTTCGCCGGGAACCGAACCCAACGGACGTTCTCGGGTTTTTCTGGCTTTGGCTTGCCCTTTCCGATAGTTCCGGAATGAGGAGCACATCGGGCAACGGGGGGCTCGGTCTTGTAGTTCCCCCATGTTGCGCGCAGCGTGACCTGACTCACCGTTTCCGGAAGCACCACCGTCAACCCCATCCATCGACGACGGAAGAAACCTGCCCCGCGGCGGTTGGTCAGTCGAATCCTTTTCGTCGACCTCCCCTTCGACAGCGGAGTCCAGCGTCTCGTGGGCGAGAAGATCGTCGGCGGTTTCTTCGGCGGTTTCCTCGTCGTCAGGTATCACAGGCGCAACACCGTCGTAGGCGGGAACGATAAAGCCTCCGACGTACCAGCGCGATGGTTTCTCCGTCAGGACCTCTCGTGCGAGATCTCGGTCGAGGTCAGGAATTCGGGCCGATTAGGTCGCGGCGCAGGATGTCGATTAGCCTGTTTCGTACCTCGAGCGAGTTCGTCATGGTGTCGGTCTCTCAAGGTTAGAAAGCTGCGCCAGCGCCTGGTCGAGCCACTTTTGGGTCTAAGGGCGACGTTCGGACGATCGCCATTCGCAGCCTTGCCGCACAGAAACGGGCATGGACCAACATCCCGCCCAAGAAGAACAGAACCGGCGGTTTCTCACATCGCCTCCGAACCCGCAACTGACACGTTTGTCAGGTTTGTCGAGCCCACGACGTAGCGAGACCTGCCTGATTGCTGCTGCATCCTGATCAAGTGGTTGACAGACAAGAAGAAGATTTAGTTCAGCCTCCCTTCTGCAAAGTTGGCACGACTTTTGAAGGGACGCATTGGCTACGTGGCCGGGTTGCCGATGATGACAAGCGTAAATTATCTTTGATGGAGAGTTATGTGGACAAGCAGAGATTTCGTGATCTTGCAAGCGTGATTGAGAAGTCCAGATCAGATTTCGACTATGCGTACTCCAAAGGAATAATGACACTGTATGCCCGCTCGCTTGAGCAGCGACACGTGGAGCTCGAGCCGGGACGATCGGTTATAGAATTCGCGAGAGGCAGCTATCTCGGGCTTGATAACCATCCGATGATCGTGGACGCTGCGATAGCAGCATTAGCGTCATATCGCTCGATACAGTGGTCCGGTGCACGCACGAGATTGAATTTCTCGCTAACCCGAGATCTCGAATACAGCTTATCTGAACTTTTCGATGCTAGGGTTGTCGTATACTCGTTGGTTCTAACGGCGAACATGAGCGCGCTCCCGTTACTCGCATGCGGCGCTTTCACCAGAGGACGCAAGCCGGTACTGGTGTTCGATCGATTTGCCCATGCCACTTTGGCATACCACAAGGCTGTTATGGCCGAAGATGCAGAGGTTCTGCAAATTAGGCACAACGACATTAAGGAACTGGAGGATATTTGTCGGAAACACACGTGCGTCGCCTACATATGCGATGGTGTGTATTCAATGGGCGGAAATGCCCCAATCCGTGAGCTTTTGCGTCTCCAAGAACGCTATGGGCTATTCATTTACATCGACGATGCGCATGGCATCTCAATCCGGGGAAGGCATGGCCAAGGATATGCCAAATCCCAAATCACAGATCTAGGCGAAAACACAATCATCGCGGCTTCTTTGAGCAAAGGCTTCGGAGTGACTGGCGGTGTTCTCATGCTTGGGACGGAAGAGCAGGAGAAACTGCTTAGACGTTACGCCGTTCCGCATGCATTCTCAATGGGGCCAGACTTGGCCGGAATTGCAGGTGCCTTAGCATCAGCAGAGATTCATCGTTCTGCGGAGCTGGGTGAGCGCCAGGCCCGCCTGAGTAGGGTTGTTCAATGTTTTGACGAGAAAATGCCGACGCAATCGTCAGGTGACGGAATGCCAATCCGGATGGTCCCGATTGGTGCGTCTCGGGCAGCGGTGGATACGGCGGCAGAGCTATTGTGGCGTGGCTTTTATGTGGCCGCAGCATTTTATCCGACGGTGCCCCGCGACAAGGCTGCTTTGCGCGTATGCCTGACCGCGGACCATAGTCTGGAAGAGGTCACCAAGCTTTGTGAGTCAATCCGAGACATAGCTAGTGCGTGTCAATAAAGGCCGGGTTTTCTGGGGTTTGAAGGGTCGTTCTGGCCGCGCAACCGGTGCTGCTTGGCAGCGCGTGATGGCACGAGTGTGCCGATCGACGAGCAGAGAGCATTTGCAGCGGCCATGCCAGCATAGGGTATCGACCAGCGCCTGCCGGCGTGCCACTGAACGCGACCCGATGAGTGGCGTCAGACCGGTTTGAGGCGGGTGAAGAGTGCGAGATTGTAAGCCACCACAGAGGACCAGACATAGGTCTTGGTCTTGAAGTGGTCGAGCCCGCGCCAGGTGCAGCGCCCCAGGCCGTAGGCACGTTTCAGGCAGGAGATGCCGGCCTCGATGCCGGCGCGGAAGTTGCGCAGCTTGCGATAGACCCACTTGCTTTTGACCATGTCTTCGACCTTGAGGCCGCTCTTCTTGTGGAAGGCCATGTCGCGCACGCCGCAGGCCTTGGCCCGGCGCAGATTTTCGCGGCTGGCATAGCTGCCGTCGGCGGCCGCCTGCCGCGGCGCCTGGTCCCAGACGGCGATGTGGCGCTCCAGCATCGACAAGAACCGCTCGCTGTCGGCCGGGTTTCCGGGTTCGATGACGAGGTCAAGGATCAGCCCGCTTCGGCCGGTGGTCAAATTGAGCTTGTGGCCATAATCGACGTCGCGGCTGCCCTTGACGATGATGTCGGCATGCGGCTCGAACAAGCTGACCAGCTTGTCGCCGGCCTGCACCGCCTCGCCGGCCAGGACCCGCCGCTCTGTCTGGGCGATGATCTGTTCAATCAGCGGCCGGTAGTGGCGGATCTGGGCCTGCCACAGTTCGCCGGCCGGGCCCGCCGCTAGGGGCAACTGCGCCGCCGCCTGCTCGACATAGCCCAGGGTTTTGCGGGTGATCTTGAGCAGCTCGCGGTAGTGCTTGACCCGTTCGGGGCGGCTGCGGGCATACTGGATCGTCCGGGCCCGCTTCTTCGCCGCGAGGCAATGATCGTGCCATAGGATGGCGCTGCCCAGTGCTGCTGTCGCTCGGCTCGTGGGTTCAGCGCCGCGGTGACGGTGCTATCGAGCCGCATGACGCTGCCGGTTTCGACCCCGTCCTGGCGGGCGCTCGCCAGCAGCACGCGGTTGATGTATTCCCAGGTTTCGGCCCGTATGGCGCTGATCGTCTGTGCAGCACCGACTTCTTCGGGCTCCACCCCCATATGTGGACGGCTCCCACTTGCAAGCTTTTTTGCAGATATTTTTGATCGGATCGCTTGCTTCCATATGTGCGGCCTTTGTGTGTGGTCGCACATGACCACTGGCCAAGATGGTTTCCGCAACGCGTGTTCCTAACATGGCAGCGGCCTTGATAGGCCAGTGGGAGTGACCGAGTGTCACGCGTCTTGGATCGATCGATCGCACCATCTGCTCCTATACTGCCTGTGTTTGTTCTTCCGGTCGCCGGTACGTTTCGCCGCTCAACATAAGCTTCCAGGCAATTCGGGCAATCTTATTGGCGAGCGCCACCGCAACCAGCTTTGGTTTCTTCCGTCGTAGGAGTTCGATGAGCCATCGCGAAGTATGTCTGCTTCGACCTGCTCTGACATGCTGAAGAAGGGCAGTTGCGCCAACCACCAATATGCTCCTCAGCATTTCGTCGCCAGCTCGCGTGATCACCCCAAGCCTGACCTTGTCTGCGGTCGAATGGTCTTTGGGCGTAAGCCCAATCCAGGCGGCAAAATCGCGACCCGACTTAAACATTCGGGAATCCGGGGTCTTCATCATCAGCAGCGATGCGCCGACCGGTCCGACACCTGGAGTTTCGGCAAGCCGCCTGCTGCATTCATCGGCGCGATGCAGCGCGGTTAGTTTTTCCTCGACGGCTTTCGTTTCCTTAAGCAAATCTCGATACTCAACGCCATGCATGGCGAAAAGCTCGCGGGCCAATTCAGGCAGGGATTGATCAGCCGCTATTCGCTCCAACAAAGGTTCGATGCGGCACATCCCGGTGGCCGCGACGATGCCGAACTCCATGGCAAAACCGCGAATGGCATTGGCGAGTTGTGTCCGATTGCGAATGAGTCTCTCTCGCATGCCGACCAGGCATCAACGCCGCTTGCTGGTCCGCGGTCTTCACCGGCACGAAGCGCGCATCGTGGGTCGGCTCATCGCCTCACACAAAGCCTCCGCGTCCGCCACGTCGTTCTTGCAGCGCTTGACATAGGGCTTCGCCAGCTGAGGCGTATGCGGCGTCTCCGCCCTATTGATTTTTTGGTTGCAACGGTCAGGTCGAGCGCTTGCAGATGGTCCTATGAGCACGTCGGGGAGTCCCGGACGAACTCATTGTGAGGCGCTGATCCGTTGCGCATAGGCCCAGGGCATGAGGGCGTCGATGTCTTTGGAGAGGTGGCCATTTGCGAGGCTGATGAAGAGATCGCGCAGGTAGGCGTATAGTTCAACGCGGTTCATCTTGCATGTGCCGATCAGGCTGGCGAAACGGGCCTAATTGCGGCCGCCTTCATCATGGCCGGCAAAGAGAGCATTGCGGCGGTTTATGGCTGGACTTCTGATCGCGTTTTCGACGAGGTTGGAGTCGATGTCGACGCGGCCGTCGTCCAGGAACAGCCGGAAGCCGGTCTGGCGTTTCAGCATATAGGCCATGGCCTCGCCGAGGTCGGACTTGCGCGAGACACGTACGGCCTGAGCTGTCAGCCAGGTGAAGAACGCGTCCACCAGCGGGCGGGACAGGTTCTGGCGGACAGCCCGGCGATGATCGGGGTCACAACCTCGCATGCTGTCCTCGATCTTGTAGAGGGCGGCGACGCGCTTCCGTGTGCTCAACATCGTCGACGACGTGACACGCGAAATGTCTGGCCGCGATTCCGGACACCTCGATCTCCGGCCGTTGGGTTGCTCGCGAGCTGACGGAACTGATCGCCCAGCGCGGCAAGCCAAGGCATGATCGTCTCCGACCACGGCACGGAGTTCACGTCGAACGCCATCCACACCGCGAGGCCTCATTCCTCGCTCGGCTACCAGACCCCGGCGGCATCCGCCGAGGACATCACCGCAACCGGCTCCGACGCTGTGCTGATGGAAGGCTCTGCGCCTTCGCCGGTTGCTCAACCCGCGCCAAGAGGCGTAACAGAAACGGCCAAGGCTCTAATCGCCGCTGGATGAATGTTCATTGGCAGGTCAGCCGCCGACTTCTCCGGCGATGCCTTTCCGTTCGGGACCGTCCGCGAGATCGAAATCGGTTACGGGCTAGCGCTCGCCTTCCGCATGACCTCCGTCGGAGAACTCGGATGGGAACTCCATATCCCGACCAAGCAAACCTTGGGCACCTATGATGCTCTGGCTGCCGCCGGCAGCGACTTTAATCTTCGCCATGCAGGGTCGCTTCGCCCCTCGGCAATCCCCCATAGCGAAACCACTGTCCGGGAATTAGCGGAACCCTGTCCGGTCTTTTGCGATGCGCAACGACACGGTGCATTTCGAACCGTGTCATTCCGCGAGATAGGTCACGTCCACGTCGCGGCCGGAAGCAACGTAGAACCAGAGCACGCCCGTCTCCAGCATCTGCGCGCCGTTCGCGACATGCGGCCTGTAATGATGGCCCCGGCTGCGCCCAGCCAGCGCGCTCCAACGGCGCGGAGCGTTGTCGTGCCAACGTGGAACCAGCATCCCGCGCAGGCCAGCTATGGCGGAAAGCGCGCGGAAATTGCTTGTTTTGCCTGGTCGGTGCCCATTCCGAGTGTCGTATAGTGCTTCAGATGCTCGACCGACTCGTATCCCTCACGATGCGCCAGCGCGATGTCACTGACGGTTACGTCCATCTGCAGGTCGATGAAGGCCTTTCGTTTGGTCCCACGAAGTGGCCGAGCGCATCTCAAGGGGACTTCGTCTATCATCTAAAAAAGCGATGGTACAGTTCGCGACTTTATGTTGGTGAGTCCAACGCCGAGTGGCGCATACATGACTGGCAGTGGTTCGAACCGCGTCCGGTTTATTATGGATCGACGCCGGCACATTGCCGTCGGATATCGACATTTGCCAAGATAGGAGAGCTGCTCATGTCCGCATCTAAGCAACAGGAACGCGTACCTGCATTAATCAGCAGGAATACCGCGAGAGCACTGCTCGGCTGCGACAGCAAATCGCGGCGCGCGGTATGGATGCGCTGCTTGTCATGAGCGAGAATAATATGAACTATCTCACCGGCTATGACGGATACTCGGAGTACGTTCCGCAGCTCGCTCTCGTGAGCCAAGACGATGAAGATCCGTGGCTGATCTTGCGCGAGATCGACACTTTATGTGCAACACCGACATCGTCCCTGCCGGAAGCACGCATTCTCAGTTATCCTACTGATCCCAGCTGTGATCATGCTTCTCATCCTCATCTTTCGCAAAGATGGAATCCGGGGGGCGCGAATTCCAATGGCGCGCGACGTGAGCGATCTGTTTGCCCGGACGAGAGCGCGCGAAGCGGGTTCGTCTCGCTGGACGAGCCTGGAGCAATGCGAAGATCCGAAAGACCCCTCGGGCGTATCAGCCTGACGTCTTCGGCGTCGGCAATCTTTCACCTGACATGGGCATGTGCAGCTAATAGCGTTGTAAGGAGGCTCAATTGAAAACCATCCCCGAAAAGGGTGTCGCCAGAGATGTCGTCATGCAGGAGCTCAAGCGAATGAAGTCGCTTGATTTCGATTGGCGGGCTGGCCGGGTGCCATCTTACACCTACTTCCTTGACGACGAGACTTTAGACGTCCAGCGCGAGGCCTATGGCGAATTTATTGCAGAAAATGGCCTGGGAGCAGGGCGGGCTTTTAAGAGCCTGGAGGTGATGACCAACGACATCAAGGCGATGGCAAAGTCGCTTTTCAATGCGCCCGACGATGCCGGCGTCTCCTTCACCTCTGGCGGCACTGAAAGCGTTTTCATGGCGGTAAAGACGGCCCGGGACCTTGCGCGACACAAACGAGGCGAGCCGCAGGGACGCTACAACATTGTTGCATGTGTCACCGCGCATCCTTGCCTTAACAAGGCTGGAGAGCTTCTCGGCGTGGATATCATTCGAACCCCGCACACCAAGGAGTTCAGGGCCGACCCCTCGTTGATGCGCTCCGCCATCACCGACAAGACCACAATGCTGTTTGCATCAGCTCCCAACTATCCCTTCGGCACCTTTGATCCGATCGCGGAGATCGGCAAGCTGGCACAGCATTCGGGTCTTCGGCTTCACGTTGACGGCTGCTGGGGCGGCTTTCTCTCACCATTTGCCGAGCGGCTCGGCTATCCGGTGCCCCCGTGGGACTTCCGGGTTCTAGGCGTATCCAGCCTGTCGGCCGATATCCACAAGTTCGGGTACGCAGCCAAGGGCGCCAGCCTGGTATTGTATCGGTCAGCCGATGACCAGGATCATGAAGCGTTTTCCTTCAGCGGGTGGCCTCGGGGAACATACTCCACCCCCACATTCCTCGGGACCCGGGCCGGCGGCGCAATCGCGTCCGCATGGGCGGTAATGCACTACCTTGGCATGGAGGGCTATCTTCGCGCGGCGAGGCTCACGATGGAGGCCACCACGCGGCTTATCGCTGGCCTGAACAGCATTCCCGACATCGAGTGCCTGGCGCCCTACGGCGAGAGTAACCTGATCTCCTTTGTGTCGCTGGACTCCGCGCTTGACATCTACGCAGTCGCCGATCGCCTGGAAGAGCGCGGTTGGCTGCGCGGGCGTATGCGCGAGCCCCAGGCGATCCAACAGGGCGTCAACCCAGCTCATCTGGCCACCGTCGAAGAGTATCTATCGGCCGTGCGGGAAGCTATCGAGTTTGTACGTCGGAACGCTAGCGCGCCGGTCGCTTACGACGAACACAGCTATTGAAGGCCATCCATTGGCCCGTAGGAGGTCGTCGCCTGTCGGCGATGATCTCCGGCTCGCGGGCCCTCAACTGGCACTGTCGGATCATTGGCCCCCGCAGCCATTCCAAGGCAGCATCTGCGACCCGCGAAGCAGCTCAGTCATAGCGAATCCTCGGACCGAGCAAGCCGTAGAGCAGATCGGCGATCAGGTTGAAGACGGCGATTAGCACTGCGTTGCGCGGCAGGGGAAAAAGATCCCATGAGGCGACGGGCGGCGG
>NZ_JHQR01000211.1 GCF_014843825.1 Mesorhizobium silamurunense | reverse complement strand
CCCATGTTCCTTCCCGTGGACATGCCCGTGGCGCAGAGCGAACCCCGTATGGGCAAAGGCACCGACAGATTCTCAGCGCTGGTCGAATTGCAACTATGCTGTGGGCGGAACCTGCGCTTTGACAGAGAGATCGATACAGCCACTCTGACTCGGCTTATCCATGCGGTTGAGGCAGCATGATCGGACCGGGAACTGGGGTTCGGGTGTACCTTGCCTGCGGGTTCACGGACATGCGCAAAGGGATCGAGGGTTTGGCTGCACTGACGCAGGATGTGTTGCGCCAGAAGCCGACGGGAGGCGCGGTCTTCGCCTTTCGGGGAAGGCGTGGCGACCGTTTGAAGCTACTTTATTTTGATGGCCAGGGGTTCTGTCTTTATTACAAGGTCTTGCAGAAAGGTCGCTTTCCGTGGCCGTCGGCGGCCGACGGGACGGCCCGGCTGACGTCAGCGCAAATGGCGATGTTATGGGAAGGAATTGACTGGCGACGCCCCAATTGGGGTGCGCCGCCGGCGCGTGTCGGGTGATTTATCTCTCTGAATCTAATGGTTTTTATGGTTACTCGCCCTGACTTATGGTAGTCAGGTGCATGTCGAATGTCGCCGAAAATCTTCCAGACGATCCCGCCTTTCTGAAGGCGATGATCGCCGCCTTGCAGGCGGAAAATGCGAAGATGTCGGCGACGTTGCAGGCGCATGACCAGTTGATCCAGGCCTTGCGGCTGCGCATTGCCCGGCTGAAGAAACAGGTCTTCGGCAAGTCTTCGGAAAAGATCGAGCGGGAAATCCAGCAGCTGGAACTGGCGCTGGAGGATCTTTTGATCGCCGCGGCGGAGAGCAATGCCGGGCCAATCAATGAGGCCGACGAGGCAGCGTCTGTCGCGCCTATGACGAACGCGCCTGAAAGGATCACGCGCCGTCGTCCGCGCGTATCGCACAAGGCAGTTCGCGAGCGCAGGGAACTCGATCCCGGCGCCTGCTGCCCCGCCTGTGGCGGCGAACTACGTCTTGTGGGCGAAGACGTAAGCGAAATCCTCGACATGATCGCCGCGCAGATGAAGGTCATCGAGGTCGCCCGGTTGAAGAAATCCTGCCGCTGCTGCGAAAAGATGGTGCAGTTGCCTGCGCCCAGCCGTCCGATACCAGCCAGCATGGCGGGCGCCGGCCTTCTGGCTTACATCCTGGTCTCGAAGTTCGACGATCACCTGCCACTGTATCGCCTTCACGAAATCTTCGCCCGCATGGGTGCCGACATCCCCGACAGCACGCTGGTCGATTGGTGCGGTCGCGCCATGCAGGTGCTTCAGCCCCTGATCGAGCGGATCGGAACCGTGATCATGGCCAGCGACCTTCTCCATGCCGACGATACCCCGATCCGGGTGCTGGATCGCTCCATGCAGGACAAAGGGCTGGGGAAAGGCGTAAAGAAAGGCAGGATCTGGACGTATGTCCGCGATCAACGCCCATGGGCGGGCGGCGCTCCGCCTGGCGCGGTCTACTACTTTGCTCCGGACTGGAAGGAAGACCACGTCCTCCGCCACCTCGGGCAGACAAGCGGCATCCTCCAAGCTGACGGCTACAAAGGCTATGGCAAGCTTTATGAGCCTGGAGCCGGTGGAACATCCCGCTTCCGAGAAGCGGCATGCTGGGCGCATTGGCGACGCGACTTCCATGATATCTGGACCTCGAACAAATCCGAGATCGCACGCGAGGCTCTCGACCGTATCGGTGCGCTTTATGACATCGAGCGCGACATTGCGGGTCAGCCTGCCGATGCCCGCCTTGCCGCACGTCAGAAGCATAGCAAACCAAAGATCGGGGCATTCCGTGTCTGGATCGAAACGCAACTGACCCGCATTCCGGGCAAGAGCGATTTGGCAAAAGCCTTCCGTTATGGCCTGAGCCGCTGGCCATCATTCTGCCTGTTCCTCGAAGACGGCCGCGTCGCCATGGACAACAATGCCGCCGAGCGAGCCCTGCGCCCGATTGGGATCGGAAGAAAAAACTGGCTATTTGCCGGCGCCGACACCGGCGCGGAGACCCTGGCTCGCGCCATGACAATCATCGAGACGGCCAAGATGAACGGCATCGATCCGCAGGCATATCTCGCAGACGTGCTCGACCGCATCCACGATCACAAGATCAATCGCCTCGACGAGCTGCTTCCCTGGAATTGGTCACCTGTCACCGCCATCTCAGCCGAGGCTGCCTGATGGCAACGG
>NZ_JHQR01000210.1 GCF_014843825.1 Mesorhizobium silamurunense | reverse complement strand
GCCGCGGCAGTCCAGGCTGATGACGCCGACATTCCGCGCCTCGTCGAGAAGCGCCATGTGCACCCTGTCCGGCTGTCCCCACAGGCCGAGCAGGCTCCAGCGGCCATGGGCGAGCTGTTCGACGGCAAGGTCCCAGGCCTTCGGAGCCACCACGGCGCGCCGCCAGGGCGCGTGGTGCTCGACCTGGCGGGCGGCCTCGATGAGATCCGCGAGCGCGGGCATGTTCTTCCTGCTCATGGCCTTACCCCAGGATACCGGCGACATGCTGGAACCACGCGACCAGCGGCGCCGGCAGATAGATGCCGGCGGTAAACACCAGAGCGAGGTGCGAATACATCGGCACGTAAGATGCTTCGACCGGCGCCGTACCGCCGCGCGGCTCGCCGAAGGCGAGGCCGGTCAGCCGCAGCAACAGCGCGCCGAAGGCGATGAGCAGTCCGAACACCAGCGGGATCGCCAGCCACGGATATCTGGCGAAGGTCGAGCTGACGACCAGGAATTCGCTCATGAAGATGCCGAGCGGCGGCAGGCCGGCTATTGCCACGACGCCGATGACGAGCGCCCAGCCGAGCCCTGGGTGGCTTTCGGTCAACCCCCTGATCTCGGAGATCTTCTGTGTGCCCTTGACCTGCGCGATATGGCCGACGGCAAAGAAGATCGCCGACTTGGTCAGGCTGTGCATGACCATGTGTAGCAGGCCGGCGAAGTTGGCGAGCGGGCCGCCCATACCGAAGGCGAAGACGATGATGCCCATATGCTCGATCGAGGAATAGGCGAACAGGCGTTTGATGTCGCGGCGGCGGTAGAGCATGAAGGCCGCGAAGATCAGCGAGGTTAGCCCCATCGTGGCCATCAGCGGTCCCGGGCCGATCGCCTCCGGGCTCGCGGCGAGCAGGAGCTTGAAGCGCAGCACGGCGTAGAGCGCGACGTTGAGCAGCAGGCCTGACAGCACCGCCGAGATCGGCGTCGGGCCTTCGGCATGCGCGTCGGGCAGCCAGGCATGCAGCGGCGCGAGCCCGACCTTGGTGCCGTAGCCGAGCAGCAGGAAGATGAAGGCGACGCTGAGCAGGGCCGGGTCGAAATGCGCCGCCTTGTCGATCAGCACCGACCAGACCATGGCGTTGGTGCCCGCGCCGACGACCGGCTGGGCGGCCATGTAGACCAGGATGGTGCCGAAGAGAGCAAGCGCGATGCCGACGCTTCCCAAGATGAAATACTTCCAGGCCGCCTCCAGCGCCTCATGCGTGCGGTAGATGCCGACCATCAGCACGGTGGTCAGCGTGGCGAGCTCCACCGCGACCCACATCAGGCCGATATTGTTCGACACGAAGGCCAGGTTCATGCCGAACATCATGATCTGGTACATCGCGTGATAGAACCGCAGGTTGGGCGCGGTCAGCCGGCCGGTCTCCAGCTCATGCGCGATATAGGACGCACTGAACACGCTGGTGGTGAAGCCGACGAATGTGTTGAGCACGATGAAGACGATGTTGAGGTCGTCGACGATGAGATATTGCCCCGGCGCCGGCCGGTCGGTGACGAACAGCGACAGTGCCGCAAGCAGGGTCAGGAAGCTTGCCGCAACATTGACGCTCGCCGTCATCTTGTAATTCGGCAGCGCCGCCAGGATTGCCGCGGCGCCCGCGGGAATGAAAAGGATGGCGGCCACGGCGTCGAAGGAGAAGGCGGTCACCGGCGCTCTCCCCGGTAGTCGTCGAGCGCGCCGACATCGACCGAATCGAACCGCTCCCGGATGCGGAACAGGAAGACCCCGATAACGATGAAGGCGATCAGGATCGAGAAGGCGACGCTGATCTCGACGACCAGCGGCATGCCCTTGGCGCCGGTTGCGGCCAGCACCAGGCCGTTCTCCAGCGACATGAAGCCGACGACCTGGCTGACGGCGTTGCGCCTTGTGACCATCACCAGGAGCCCCAGCAATATGATCGACAGCGCGAAGGCGAGATCCTCGCGGGCGAGCGGGTCGGCCTCGGGCGTCACGCGAAGCATCAGCACCATGGAGAGCGTCACCAGCCCTATGCCCGCGAGCATGGTCGGGCCGATGCCGACGGCGGTCTCGATGTCGCGGTGGATGCCGAGCCGCTGGATGATGCGATGCAGCCCGACCGGAATGACGACCGCCTTGAAGACCAGCGCTATTGCCGCGGTGATGTAGAGATGATGCGCGTCCTGGATATAGGCCTGCCAGGCAACCGACAGAGCAAGCACCACCGCATGGAGCGCAAAGACATTGATCAGCGCGAACAACCGGTCCTGGTAGAGCATCATGAAGGAGACCAGCACCAGGCTGCCGGCGAGCAGATGGGCGATGTCGAAGGTGAGACCGTTCATCACAGGCTCCGCGAGACGAACAGCAAGAGCGTGCCGAGCAGCGCCAGCATCAGCGCCGCGCCGAGGAAATCCGGCACGCGGAAGACGCGCATCTTGGCGACCGCCGTCTCGAACACGGCAAGCAGGACGGCAAGCACCGCGAGCTTGACCAGATAGGCGGCGGCGCCGAGCGCCAGCGCTTTCGGCCCCGCCCCGGCATGCGCCAGGCCCCAGGGCAGGAAGACGCAGGAGATCAGCGACACGTAGAGCACGAGCTTGAGGAAGGTGGCGAGTTCGATCATCGCCAGATGGCGGCCGGAATATTCCAGGATCATCGCCTCATGGACCATTGTGAGCTCCAGATGCGTGGCCGGATTGTCGACCGGGATGCGCGCGTTCTCGGCGATCGCCACCATCACCAGGGCGATCAGCGACATGCCGAGCGACACCCGCAGTCCGACCTCGGGCGAGCCCATGAAGGCGGCGACCGTCGATAGCTGCGTGGCGCCGGCGACGAGCGCCAGGCTGAACACGATGAGCAGCATCGCTGGTTCGGCAAGCGAGGCGATCATCACCTCGCGGCTGGCGCCGATGCCGCCGAAGCTGGTGCCTACGTCCATTCCGGCCAGCGCCTGGAAGAAGCGCGCGCTGCCGAGCAGCGCCACGATGACGATGAGATCGGCGGTCCAACTGAACTGGAGGCCGGCGGCGAATGTCGGAACGAGCGCCGCCGCAACCCAGGTGGCGGCGAAGATCAGATAGGGCGTCACCCGGAACAGCCAGGATGCATTGTCCGCCAGCACGACCTCCTTGCGCATCAGCCGGATGAGATCGCGATAGGGCTGGATCAGCAAAGGTCCCTGCCGCCTGACCAGCCTCGCCTTCACCTTGCGCACGAAGCCGATCAGCAGCGGCGCCAGCAAAAGCACCAGAAGCATCTGCGCGCCCTGCACGGCCAGCTCGAAAATCACGGCCATAGCGCGAGCACCAGAAGCAGGATGACGAGGTAGAGGAAGACCAGGGTCAGATAGCGGCGGATCGTCAGGAACTGCAAGTGGTTCAGCCGATCGGTGGCGAAATCGATCGCGCCGGTGATCGGCTGGTAGAACGTCTCCCAGGCCACATCGTGGAAATCCACCTTGAGGCGCGCCGGTTCGAGCGCGCCCGGCGCCGGCATTTCCACCGTCTCGCGGGCGCGGAACGCGAAGCTGCCGAACACCCGGCGAATGGGCTGTGCGAAGCTGACGGCCGTGTATTGCGCGGAGGGTACTGCGTCGGCGAAGCCGCATCCCCATGCCGGGCCCCGGCGCAGCGCGTGCGAGGCGAAGCGGTGGATGAAGAAGGCCGCGAGCGAGGCCGAGATGGTGATGAAGACGAACACCAGCAGGCCATTGTAGGAGCTGCGGCTCTCGGCGATCGGCACGATCGACAGCCAGGGCTGCGCCGTCTGAACCGGCATGCGGTCGCCAATGAGCGAAAGCGTCACCGGCGACAGGCTGTCGATGACAAAGCCGGGCAGAATGCCGGCGAGCAGGCAGAAGACCGCAAGCATGGCCATGGCAGCCAACGACCAGCGGTCGACCTCATGCGCCCGTTCCACCGCCGTCGATCGCGCCCGGCCGAGGAAGGTGATGCCGAATGCCTTGACGAAGCAGGCCGCGGCCAATGCCGCCGCCAGCGCCAGCATGCCGCCGACGGCCGGAACGATGACCTTCAGGCCCCATTGCGGCAGCTCGGGGCTCTGCAATATGGCCTGGAAGACCAGCCATTCGGAGGCGAAGCCGTTGAAAGGCGGCAGCGCCGAGATCGAGACGCAGCCGACGAGGAAAACGAAGCTGGTCACCGGCAGGCGATGGATGAGGCCGCCCAGTCTCTCCATGTCGCGTTCGCCGGTCGCCGAGAGCACCGCGCCGGCGCCGAAGAACAGCAGGCTCTTGAAGAAGGAATGGTTCAGCACGTGGAAGAGCGCCGCCGTGAAGGCCAGCGCGGCGGCCGACGGCATGGCGTTCGCCTTGAAGGCGAGCGCTAAGCCGAGGCTGGCAAAGACGACGCCGATATTCTCGATTGTGCTGTAGGCCAGCAGCCGCTTGAGGTCCTTCTCCATCAGCGCATGGAGGATGCCCAGAACCGCCGTCGCGCCGCCGATGAGAAGGACGACGACGCCCGACCACCACGCCGGCTCGCCCAGCAGGTCGAACACCACGCGGATGAAACCGTAGATGGCGACCTTCGTCATGATGCCGCTCATCAATGCCGAGACGTGACTGGGTGCTGCCGGATGAGCAAGCGGCAACCAGGCGTGCAGCGGCACCAGGCCGGCCTTGGAACCGGCGCCGAGCAGCATGAGGGCGAGCACCGCGCCGGCGGCGAGCAGGCCGGGATGCGCCGCCCGCATCGCGTCGAACGCATAGGTTCCCGCCGGCCCGGCCAGCAGGCCGAAGGCAAGCAGCAGCGCCAGCGTGCCGAAGCTCGCCATCACCAAATAGATGTAGCCGGCCCGCCTGTTGGCCTCGTCGCGATGGTGCGCCATGACCAGCGCCCAGGAGGCGAGCGACATGAATTCCCACGACAGCAGGAAGCTGAAGGCATCGTCGGCCAGCACGACGAGGTTCATGCCGGCGAGGAAGGCCGGATAGAACGGCAGCACCCGATGCGGTTGGGATTCGTGCCGGCCATAGCCAAGACCGTAGAGACTGGTGACGGCGCCGCCCAAATTGACGACGACGAGGAAGAATGCCGACAGGCTGTCGAGGCGGAACCGGGCGCCGGTCCACGGCAGCCCGAGCGGCAAGGCGACGGCGGATACCACGCCGGGATTGTCCGCGAGATGGCCCGCGACGATCGCGAGCAAGGCGGCCGAAATGGCGAGCGCCGCCCCATAAACCAGGCTCGTCGCCGGGGCGCGCCGGCCGACCACTGCGGCCATGATGGCTGTTCCCAGAAGCGCGGCAGGGCCGCACAACAGAAAAGCAACGCTCGAAATCACGGCAGACCCCCGCCGGGCTCGGCATCGCCGGCATCGGATGCCCTGGCCGGATCGATCCCGGTCTTCAGCCGCACGCCGCGTCCGCCGCCCTGGCTGGCCGCGCCTTCCCCGATCAATTCGATGCCGGCCATCTCAAGCGCCGCGATCAGTTTCATCAGTGAATCGACATTGCCCCGGATGATCGACCCGCTGGCTTCCATGCGTTGGATCGTCGGCACCGACAAGCCGGACAATTCGGCTAGCCGGCGCTGATCGATGCCAAGCAGCGATCTGGCGGCGCGCAATTGCGGTGCGGTTATCACCGACGACCCTCTGGATCAGTTCTGAGATATGAGGTCTCGGTGCTCCACCATACATTAAAAGGTCTGATCGTCAATTACTGATGTTTTAAACATCGATATTTATGGCGGACCTGATTGCCGCAGCTTTTGACGCGTGAGTTGCGGCGCACCAGGCTCCGGTCGTACCGATCGGATCGTGGGGCAATGCCATCATGGTCCAGTGCGTCCATGGCACGTCATGGAGAGGGGCGGCGCCTATCACAGGCCCGAATGTTGCCTCACCATTTCCAGCCTTTCCGCCTCCGACAAGCTCTGGCGCAGTGCGAAGGCCTGTTCGGCATCTGGACCGGCGAGATACAGAACCCGGCCGGTGCTGTCGGTCGCTGCCGTGAAAATGATCTCGGCGATTGACGCAGGGCTGGAATAGTTGCCCCGCCGCGCAGTCATCGCCGCCATGACCTTGGACAGGGTGTCGCTATAGGCATGCTCACCCTCCGCGAATGTCTGCGCGAGCGATCGACCGGTGAAATCCGTGGCCACCCCGCCCGGCGCGATGACCTTGGCGCGGATGCCGAGCGGCGCGAGCTCGAAGGACAAGGACTCGGTGAAGCCGACCACTGCGAATTTGGTCGCATGATAGAGGGAGAAAAAGGGAAGAGTTATCAGACCTCCAAGCGAGGCGATATTGATGATCGTGCCGCTGCCCTGACGGCGCATTGCCGGCAGGACCGCGCGAGTCACGGCGAAGACGCCATCGACATTGGTGGCAAACTGGCGGCGGATCTGTTCGTCGGTCGCCGTTTCGAACGGGCCGAACAGACCGTAGCCGGCGTTGTTGACGACGACATCGATCCGGCCAAATCGCTCCAGCGTTGCCGTGACCGCCGTCTTGACCGAAGCAGGATCGGTAACGTCGAGCGGCAGCACCGTAACGTGCTGATGTTCCGCCGGCGCAGCGCTGGCGGGAGGGTTCCGCATGGTGGCGGCGACGCGCCAGCCGCGTTCGGCGAAGAGATGCACGGCGGCGTGGCCGATCCCGGTCGAGGCGCCGGTGATCAGGACAACGGGGGAACCTTCAACAGACATGACATTGCTCCTTTAGCGAAAATTTATTCGCCAATCATTAGCGAAAATTTATTCGCTTAACAAGCAAAAAAAGCCTGTCAGGACCGGATGCCGTCCCAACAGAGCTGGAAGGCGACGGCACGGCTTTCTTCAGTGTCGGTGATCGCCCCGGCGCGAATCAGCCGCGCGGTCTCGCGGACCGAGCCGATGAACAGCGAGGTCAGGAAAGGTGCCGGCACAGCTTTCAGCGCCTCCGCCCCCTGTCCCTCGGTGACGATCTGCATCAGCCCGTCGCTGAGCCGCGAGCTGTAGGCGCGGCTCTCATCGCTCATGAAGG
Organism: Mesorhizobium silamurunense; assembly: GCF_014843825.1. Taxonomy (GTDB): domain Bacteria; phylum Pseudomonadota; class Alphaproteobacteria; order Rhizobiales; family Rhizobiaceae; genus Mesorhizobium; species Mesorhizobium silamurunense. The sequence continues at coordinate 8,679 of NZ_JHQR01000210.1, read as the reverse complement.
AAGAGCCGACAAATTGCTCCATGAAGCTGACCTGGTCGTGCCAACGCAGGCGATGATCAAGCATCCTGGTCCACACGCCGCGCACTCGCGCCTTGAGCGGCGCCGTGGCGTCAATTTCGCCGCCATAGAAATCCACCGCCTCGCGCTTGGCGCGGCGGAACACCTCGTTGAACAGCGCCTCCTTATCGGCGAAATAGACATAAAGCGTGCTCGTACCGATGCCGGCCGCCTTGGCGATTTCGGCCAGGGTCAGGCCGAACAGCCCGCGCTCGGCCGCCAGGCGACAGGTCGCGGCAATAACGGCATCCAGTTTCTTCTCGTCCTTGAGCTTCATGGCCGCAACCATAACCGAACTATTTTTCGTTAAAAAGAGGGATTCGGCGGCACTGAGCGAGTGCCGGTCCAGGGATGCCTCCGGTAAAGCGCTTGCCGATCCTTGTCAGCGCGCGCTGCGCGACAAACCTGCTCGCACCGCCTCGGCTCAATCTTCGACGAAGCGGATATCCGCCTCTGTGACACAATAGGGCGCGTAACGGAAATCGCGGATCCCCGCGACCTGATCGCCGCGCCAGTCGATCAGCACGAAGCCGCGCACCGCATCGCCCGCCTGCGGGTTGCGGATAAGGATCGCCGGCCGGCCCTCGACGAAGCCGAGCGACAGCGCCCAGTCGCCGACGCGGTCGTAATTGCCGAAATAGGTCGAGGCCTCCTTCTTGCCCTGCAAGCGGGTACGGTTGACGACGTCGACCTGGATGTCCTCGGCGATCAGCGCCCTGACGGCGTCGAAGTCGCGCGCGTTGAACAGGTCGACGTAACGGCGCAGCCGACGCTCCTCTTGCGGACCGAGCTTCGGTACGGGCACTTCGTCCGGCGCCGCTGCCAGCGCCTTCAACTCAGCCCGACCTCGATGCAGCGCCGCCTTGGTGGCGGCAAGCGTGGCGCCCGTCGCCTCGCAGGTCTCAAACAGGCTGAGGCCGAGCACGTCGACGAGGATCACCGCGCTGCGATGCGCCAGCGTAAGCTGCATGAAGCTGCGCAGGCTCGTCGCCGCCGCGAGCCGCGCCTCCGCGCTGGCGGAGAGATCTTCTATTCCGGTCATGTCGGCCTCGGTCATGCGGGAGCGCTCCCGCTGGCGGCGGCGCAGATGATCCTGCGCCGCATTATGGGCGATGCGGAACAGCCACTGCTCTGGACGCTCGACCGAGGCGCCGCCGTCATGCGCGGCAAGCGCCTTCACCGCCGCCTCCTGCACGATGTCCTCGCCCTCGATCGCCGAGCCGGCCATGCGGGCGGCATAGCGGTGCAGTTTAGGCCGCAGGCCGACGAGCATGGATTCAAGTGCTGAGCGGTCGAATTTCGCTGTGCTCATCGTCCTGGTTCTCTCAATCGCCGGCTCGCTGGGCCATACCGCGCCCGGTTAGGCCGGCACGGCCTCGTCTGTGTTCGCCAGCATATGGTAGTTGCCGATGATCTTCGCCGGCGAGCGGACCAGCGGTGTCGAGCGCCGCCCGGCGTGATCGGCGCCGAAGGCCTTGAAAGCCTCGAGCCCTGTAAGCGCCGAACTGTCTTTTTCATAACCGACGACGTGGATGAATTCGCCGTTGTCGAGTTCGAGCACGAGATAGCGCACGGATTGCGGTTTCGTTTCATCCAGCGCCTCGAACACCTTTGCCACCAGCGTCCGGTTCTCGGCGATGCTGGCGTCCTTCACGCCGTAGCGGATGAGGTTGTAGTTCATTTGTCGTCTCCTGTTTCATGTGTCTGCGTGAGGAAGACGTTTCGCGTCGCCGAAAAGATTCTCATCGGCTCGCGAATCTTTTTGCCGGGGGCAGACGTCTTTCACGCGTAGAGGCCGCGCCCGCGGCCGCGATGAGGAGAGACATAATGCATATCCAGTTTGCCGAACTGCCCGTATCCGCCAAGGCGTTCTATACCGAAAACCTTGCCTGCCAGGTCATTGCCGATCACCCGATGGGCGATGGTGGCTGGCGCTGGGTCGAGGTGGCTTTTCCCTTCGCGGTCACCAACCTGCATTTCATCAGCCGCACCGATGCGGCACCAAGCGCCGAGCCGGTGCTCGTCCTGGTCGACGATGATGTCGAAGCAACTGTCGCTTCGCTCAAGGCCAAGGGCGTCGAGATCGTCACCGAGCCGCAGGAAGCGCCATGGCAGCCGGGCCGCACCGTGGCCGAATTCCGCGACAGCGAAGGCAACCGCATGATGCTAGCCAGCCGATAGTTTGGCGGCATACCCTCACATCGTGTCGTCGGATCGCGGGTCAACCACGCCCGCCGCGACGCGCCCTAAGTCGCCCCACGAGGCAGTCATCGGCGTTGTTAACCCCCTAGCTGTTGCAGCTTACGACAGGCACGCCTTGCGCCCTCACGGCATCTCTGGCGACATCTCTCTTTGTTGCCATCCCTGCATCGCCCAATGGATTCTGGTTTAGGAGATGCGGTCGTTTCCGCCGAACGATTGGCGGAGGGTTCATTGATAGGCAACGAGGTTAGCGGTTTGCGACTGACCTTCTTCGGCAGGATTTTTTTGTGTGGCGGCGCAGGTGCTTCGAACTTGGCAATTCGGCTCTTTGCAATTTCGATAAATGCACCATTCGGAAATGCCGCTAGATAGGCGCGATACATCGAGACATCGGATGTATCCTTGATCGATTTCCAAAATTCGAGCTCCGTCGCCGTGTTGATGTCTGGCTGATAGGGTTCTGCCGGAGACCGACTAGACGCGGCATCTGGGTTGAATGAGAACCCCGGCTCCACCAGGGATGAGTTGCTCCAGGGGACCTGCCTCCCGGCAGTCTCGTTCATGACGTCCAACCGGACGCGACGCATAAGGATTTCAATGTCGATCGAAGGAGTTTTTATGCGCTTCACGAGAGAGTCTGCAAACGGGCTATGATTGACGGCTCCATCGAGGGCGACGTTGCCGGGCTGTGTTGCAAAGCCGATAAAGACTCCCCTGCCAGCCTCCAAGGCTCCCAGCCCCTTTCCTATGGCAAGGCCGCGACTTTGACCCTGTCCACTCAATTGCTTAACGAAAGGATTGTCCCGACAGGCATCAAGAAGGACGATGGCGGTATTTTCCTCGGCCGTCATGGCGGCGATAATGTCTTGCAGGCGCTCAGCCTCGAGAGCCAAGTCGGCCGGACGTTGAAGGGCGGCATCAACAGGCAATAAGTAGTTTTCTCCGTTCGCTTGGAGCCCGTGTCCGGCGTAGTAAAAAAGGGAGACGTCACCCGGCTGCAAGTTTCGCCTGAATTTTCCGATGAGTTCCCTGAACGTTGATGCGTCAGCATCCAATCCGAGGGTGACCTCAAAACCTGTCTCTCGCAAAACCTGAGCGATCGCATTGGCGTCATTCACCCCGTTGGGGAGCGATGGCGCATAGCGGTAGGCGGAGTTGCCGATCACAAGTGCATATCTGTGGCTCCGTTGACCTATTTGGGCTTCAGAGGCAGCCGGTGTCGACAAGCCGGCCAGAAAAAGAAGGCACGCGCACAACAAGCAAATCTTGGACATTGCGACGTTCCCGAGTAACGGAGAATATTAGCATCTGTTAAAGCGCGTGGGTACCCGCCGCATGAGGCGCTCTTGCTTAGGAAAGTGTCCAAAGTTGCCGGAGCCGGCCCTGTTGCAGTCTCCGCGCATCGTCACGCTTTTTCTGGGACCGACTTCAAGGAATAATCAATCGCCGGAATGATGCCGCAGCAGACAAGGTGGTCTGGCTCACGAGCTTGCAAGAACACCGTTCGATCGTTCAGACCACCGCACCCGCCGCCGCCCGCCCCGCGCTGCGGCCGGAAAAGATGCAACCGCCGAGGAAGGTGCCTTCCAGCGCCGCATAGCCATGCACGCCGCCGCCGCCGAAGCCGGCGACCTCGCCGACCGCATAGAGCCCCGGCACGGGCTGTCCGGCGGCATCGAGCACGCGGCTGTCGAGGTCGGTCTGCAGGCCGCCCAGCGTCTTGCGGGTGAGCACGTTGAGGCGCACGGCAATCAGCGGACCGTTTGCCGGATCGAGCATCTTGTGCGGCTTGGCCGTGCGGATCAGCCTGTCGCCGAGATAGGCGCGCGCGCCGCGCAGCGCGGTGATCTGCGCATCCTTGGAGAACGGATTGTCGAGCTGCATGTCGCGGGCGCGGATCTCGCGTTCGACCTGCGCCACATCGAGCAGCGGCTCGCCGCCGGCCAGCGCGTTCATCCGCGCCACCAGCTTCGGCAACCCGGCCTCGACGATGAAATCTTCGCCTTTTTCCATGAAGGCTTTCACCGGGCCGGGAATGCCCGACGTCGCGCGATCCAGAACCTGCCGCCAGCTTTTGCCGGTGAGATCGGGGTTTTGTTCCGAGCCCGACAGCGCGAACTCCTTCTGGATGATCTTCTTGGTCAGGATGAACCAGGAATAGTCGAAGCCGGTGCTCATGATGTGGCCGAGCGTGGCTAAGGTGTCGAAGCCGGGATAAAGCGGCACCGGCAGCCGTTTTCCACGCGCATCGAGCCAGAGCGATGACGGACCGGGCAGGATGCGGATCGCGTGATCCGTCCAGATCGGCGCCCAGTTCTTGATCCCCTCGACATAGTGCCACATGCGGTCGCGGTTGATGACGCTGCCGCCGGCCGCTTCCGAGATTGCCAGCATGCGCCCGTCGACATGATCGGGCACGCCGGTGATCATCCGTTTCGGCGCCGTGCCCAGGCGCTGCGGCCAGTTCTGGCGCACCAGCTCGTGATTGCCGCCGATGCCGCCCGAGGCGACGATCACCGCTTGCGCCCGCAGCTCGAAATCGCCGACCACGTCGCGCGAGCTCTTGCGGCCGCGTTCGACAGTGCTTGCCTCGAGGACGTCGCCGCGCACGCCGGTCACCGTCTTGCCGGTTTGCGTGATCTCGTTGACCCGGTGGCGGAACTTGAACTGGACGAGCCCTCGCTTTTGCGCCTCGCGCACGCGCTGCACGAACGGTTCGAGCACGCCCGGCCCGGTGCCCCAGGTGATGTGGAAGCGCGGCACCGAATTGCCGTGGCCGGACGCATTGCCGCCGCCGCGCTCGGCCCAGCCGACGACGGGGAAAAACTTCAACCCGCGCTCGATCAGCCAGGAGCGCTTCTCGCCGGCGGCGAAGCCGACATAGGCCACCGCCCATTTGCGCGGCCAGAAGTCCTCAGGCCGGTCGAAGGCGGCGGTGCCCATCCAGTCTTCGAGCGCGAGGTCGTGGGAATCGCGGATGCGCATGCGCCGCTGCTCGGGCGAATCGACCAGGAACAGCCCGCCGAACGACCAGAAGGCTTGGCCGCCCAGCGATTGTTCCGGCTCCTGGTCGACGATGATGGTCTTTCTGCCGGCCTCGGCCAGCTCGGCCGCGGCGACGAGGCCCGCCAGCCCCGCGCCGACGATGATGACGTCCGCGTCGTCAGCCATGTTTTCCTCCCCCCAAAACAGCCATTGGCGACGTGTCAGACGGGCTCCCAGCCGTCCTTGTTGCCGGCGCGGAAGATGGCGTCGATGACCTTCTGGTTGAGCACTGATTCCTCCAGTGTGAAGACGCGGTCCTTGCCGCCCTGGGCGGCACGCACGAAGGCCTCGCACTCCAGCCGGTACTGCTGCGTGCCGGGGAAGCGGAATACCTGCGCCTCGGTGTGGTTCTGGTTGTGCAACTCGATGCGGTGGTGGTCGTAGAGGCCGGCATTGAACGGGGCAAAGACCTCGATGAAACCCTTCTCGCCGTGGAACACCATCACCTGCCGCGCCGCCATCTGCGTCGAGAGGTAGAAGGACAGTTCGAAGTCGCCGAAATCGGCGCGGATCGAGGAGTAGATGTCGGTGCCGAAGGTCTTGTCGCGCTCGATCGTCGCCTGCACGCGGACTGGCTCCTTGCCGGTTGAGAACCGAGTCGACACCGTCGGATAGACACCGATATCGGGCAGCGCGCCGCCGCCGAGATCGAGCTGGTTGCGCATGTTCTTGGGGTCGACATTGTAGTAGGAAAACGCGCCCTGCACGTGGCGCAGTCGGCCGATCGCGCCGCCGGCGATGAGGTCGCGCACCTTGATCCATTGCGGGTGGTAGGTGACCATGAAGGCCTCGCAGACCAGCACCTTCTTGGCGTCGCGCAGCTTGATCAGCGGCGGAATGTCCTTGGCGTCGAGCGCCAGCGGCTTCTCGACCAGCACATGTTTTCCCGCCTCGATCGCCTTTGCCGTCCACTCGACATGCTGCGAGGTGGGCAGCGGGATGTAGACGCCGTCGACCTCCTTGGAGGCGAGCAATTCCTCATAGGAGCCGAAAGCATGGCGAGCGCCGAAGCGGTCGGCAAGCGCGCGTGCCTTCGCCAGATCGCGGCTGGCGATCGCCGACAGCACGCCGTTTTCCGAGTCCACGATCGCCGGCAAAAGCTGCTCGCGGCCGATCTTGGCCGTCGACAGAACACCCCATCGGAACATTGTGCTTCTCCATGTCGGTTACATCGATGGAGGTGTGCCCGAAATCGGCGGAAAAGCCAATGAAGGATACGCTCCATTCCTCGCCCCACGGAGTGGGGAGAGGTGGCCCGGCGAAGCCGGGACGGAGAGGGGTCTTCATAAAGAACCGACGTCGGAAGCGAAGCTGCTTGATAATCACCAACTTCTCAGAGGGCCTTGCCGTCGCGGACGTCGTCCCCCGCTCCGTCCCGGCTTCGCCGGGTCACCTCTCCCCCGCCTTGCCGGTGCGAGGAAAAGGTCAGCCCCTCCTCCCCATCAGCGTCATGTTGAAGTCGACGACGTTGGAGTAGAGCGGCGTGCCGACATCCATGCCGTAGCGTGACCTCAGCACCTTGCCGGTGACATGGAACTTGATCGTGCCGGCTTTCAATCCATCCAGCTCGGCGGTGAACTTTTCCGAAAACGTCTTGCCGCGCGCCGTCAGCCGGCCGGTGACAAGGGCAGTTGTATCGCCGGTGCGGGTCACGCTGGTCGAGCGGAAATGGATTTCCGGACTATTGGCGCTGTCGAAGACCGCGTCGGAGCGCAGGAAGGCATCGATGCGGCCCTGGCCGGTGCCGACGCTCTCGGGATAGATGGTAAGGTCGACCTTCGAGCGCCCGACATCGGCATTGTCGATGCGGATCGTGCCCTTGAAGCGGGCGAAGGCGCCGTCGAAGCCGCCGCCGCCGGCCTTGCCGATGGTGAAGCGGATGCTGGAGCCCGCCGGGCTGATCGTGTAGCTGCCGGCGGCGTCACTGAGGGCGACCGCCGCGTAAACAGGCATGACAAGGCAAGCGGCAAAAGCCGCCAATCCGAGGATACGCGCATGCATGGGGATGGTCCTTTTCCTGAGGCAGCGCATTGCTATCATCTCGCCCCACCAACGAATGATGATGCCGTTCTATTCCCTGCCTGACGAAGGCGTGATCATACGCGTCAGCACACTATCGCGCAGCAGGAAGTGGTGGCGCAGTGCCGCAGCGATATGCAGGACGACAAGCGCGATACCGGCATAGGCGAGATACCAGTGCGCCGCCGACCAGAAATTTTCGGCGGCGTCTGATTCGGCGAGCGGCAGGTTCGGCATCACGAACAGATTGAACGGCATGCTCGGGATTTCCAGCGTCGATACCGAAACCAGCGCCCAGCCGGACAGAGGTAACGCGACCTGGAACGCATAGAGCGCGAAATGCGCCAGCGGCGCTGCTCGCCGCTCCAATGTTCCGACCGAAGGCGGAAGCGCCGGCGCCGCATTGCCGAGCCGCCAGGCGATGCGCAGGATGATCAGGCCGAGCAGCAGGAAGCCGAAGGATTTATGCAGCTGGATCAGCTCGAAGGACGTCCGCTGGCTTTCGATCCGCATCATGACGAAGCCGAGCACGAACTGGCCGATGAAGATGATGCCGATCAGCCAGTGGAGGATGATCATCGCCCAGCCGTAGCGGGTTGGGGAGTTGGTGATGGATGCCTGCATGGTGCGCAAACGCTCCCGCTTCCGGCTTTCTTCCGGGCGCCCCTAACAGCTGACCCTGAAGAAATCCACGAAAGCTCGCAATGCCGGCCGCATCTGGCGGCGGCTCGGATAGTAGACGAAGAAGCCGTCGAAGGACGGGCACCAGTCCTCCAGCACGCGGATCAGCCGGCCATCGGCAAGCGGCGCCCGCACATAGTCCTCGAAGACGAAGGCGAGCCCGGCGCCGTCGACCGCTACCTGGGCGATCAGGTGGTCCTCGTCGAGGATCAGCGGTCCTTCCACCGCAATCTCGATCTCCTCGCCGTCCTTCTCGAATTCCCAGCGGTAGAGGATGCCGCTGGAGAAGCGGAAGCGGATGCAACGGTGGCCGGCCAGATCGCGCGGATGGCGCGGTTTCGGCATATCCGCGAAATAGGACGGCGCGCCGACCACCGCGCCGCGGATATTCGGCCCGATCCGCACCGCGATCATGTCGCGCTGCAGGCTTTCGCCGAGCCTGACACCTGCGTCGAAGCCGCCTTCGACAACATCGGTGAAACGGTCCTCGATGACGATCTCCAGCACGATGTCGGGATAGGCGGCGGCAAAGGCGGCGAGCCGCGGGGTCAACACCAGATGCGCGGCGGTGCGCGGCACGGTCAGTCTGAGATTTCCGGCCGGCCGGTCGCGCGCCTCGACCGCCGTCTCCAGCGCCAGGTCGATCTCGGACAGCGCCGGCCGCAGCCGTTCGAG
>NZ_JHQR01000213.1 GCF_014843825.1 Mesorhizobium silamurunense | reverse complement strand
CGCTCGCCTTCCACTACCTGTCGCCGACGACGGAGATCATCGCCGTCGAGCCTGAAGGCTTCAACGGCATGGGCTCGTCGCTGGCGCATGGCGCGATCGAGACCATGCCGATCGGACCGAAATCGATCTGCGACGGGCTGATGGCGCGGAAGCCCGGCGAGGCGCCCTTCGCCGCGGTGAGTGCCGCCGGCGTGCGCGGCGTCACCGTCGACGACGCCGCGGTGCGGCGTGCGATGAAGATCGCATTCGAGCGGATGAAGCTGGTGCTGGAGCCCTCGGGCGCGGCATCGCTCGCTGCTCTGTTGGGGGGCAAAGTCGACGTGACGGGAAAGACCGTCCTGGTTGTGGCTACCGGCGGCAATGTCTCGCTGGCCGATTTTATGGCGCATATGAACAATGCTTGAAGCGGATTTCGTCATCATCGGCTCCGGCTCGGCCGGCTCGGCCATGGCCTACCGGCTGTCGGAAGACGGCAAGCATTCGGTGATCGTCATCGAGTTCGGCGGCACCGATATCGGACCGCTGATCCAGATGCCGTCGGCGCTGTCGATCCCGCTCAACATGAGCCTCTATGACTGGGGTTTTGCCAGCGAGCCGGAACCGCATCTCGGCGGCCGCGTGCTTGCCACGCCGCGCGGCAAGGTCATCGGCGGCTCGTCCTCGATCAACGGCATGGTCTATGTGCGCGGCCATGCGCGCGACTTCGACCACTGGGCTGAACAAGGTGCTGCCGGCTGGGGCTTCGCCGACGTGCTCCCCTATTTCAAGCGCATGGAGGATTCCGACGGCGGCGAGGACGGCTGGCGGGGCAAGAGCGGCCCGCTGCATGTGCAGCGCGGCACGCGCAAAAATCCGCTCTACGGTGCCTTCATGGAAGCCGGCCGCCAGGCCGGTTTCGAGCTGACGGACGACTATAACGGATCGAAGCAGGAAGGCTTCGGGCCGATGGAGCAGACCATTTTGGGCGGGCGCCGCTGGTCGGCCGCGAATGCCTATCTGAAGCCGGCTCTCAGGCGAAAGAATGTGAGTCTGGTCAAAGGTTTCGCCCGACGTGTGGTGATCGAGAATCAACGCGCCATAGGTGTCGAGATCGAAGCTAACAAACAGATTCAGGTCGTTAAGGCGCGACGTGAGGTGATCGTGGCGGCATCCTCGATCAATTCGCCGAAGATCCTGATGCTGTCCGGCATCGGCCCGGGCGCGCACCTGCAGGAAAACGGCATAAAGGTCGTCGCCGACCGGCCGGGCGTCGGAAGCAATCTGCAGGACCATCTGGAGCTCTACATCCAGCAGGAAGCGACCAAGCCGATCACGTTGAACTCCGTGCTCAACCCCTTCTCCAAGGCGATGATCGGCGCGCAATGGCTGTTCTTCAAGACCGGCCTCGGCGCGACCAACCATTTCGAGGCCGCGGCCTTCGTGCGCTCGCAGGCCGGCGTCGATTATCCCGACATCCAGTATCACTTTATTCCCGCCGCAGTGCGTTACGACGGCAAGGCGGCGGCGAAGTCGCATGGCTTCCAGGCGCATGTCGGGCCGATGCGGTCCAAGTCTCGCGGCTCGGTGACGCTGCGCTCGCCGGACCCGAAAGCGAAGCCTGTGATCCGCTTCAACTACATGTCGCATCCGGACGACTGGAGCGAGTTCCGCCACTGCATCCGCCTGACGCGCGAGATTTTTGGCCAGAAAGCCTTCGATGCTTTCCGCGGCAAGGAGATTTCGCCGGGCAACCATGTGCAGACCGACGACGAGCTCGACGCCTTCATCCGCGACCATGCCGAGAGCGCCTACCACCCTTGCGGCACCTGCAGGATGGGCCGCGCCGACGACCTGACGAGCGTCGTCGATCCGGAATGCAGGGTGATCGGCATCGAGGGCCTGCGCATCGCCGACTCCTCGATCTTCCCGCGGGTGACCAACGGCAATCTCAACGCGCCCTCGATCATGACCGGCGAGAAGGCGTCCGACCACATCCTCGGCCGCACGCCGCTGGCACCGTCCAACCAGGAACCATGGATCAATCCGCGCTGGCAGGTGGCCGACAGATAGCGCATGATCCGGGCGGTCGCCCTGCCCCTCGAAGAGAAGTGGAGAACCGCCATGCGCGCCCAACCGACGGCATCGCATTACGTCAACGGCCGCTATATCGAGGACGAGGGCGGCGCGCCGCTGCCGGTGATCTATCCGGCGACGGGCGAGACGATCGCCACGCTGCATTCGGCGACGCCGAACGTGCTGGAGCTGGCGATCGAGGCCGCACGCGCCGCGCAGCCGGCCTG
>NZ_JHQR01000016.1 GCF_014843825.1 Mesorhizobium silamurunense | reverse complement strand
TTGTCCAGCGCCTTTTTCGCCCGCCGCAAGGTGGCGCGGGCGCCTTCGGCCAGGATGTCGGCCGCCTGCTCCGGCTGATCGGGCAGGGACAGCCTGTCGATGCGCTCCAGCCCTTCCTGGCAAGCGGTGACGGCGGCATTTATGGCGGCGTCGAGACCAGGGCCGGCGTGGAGCTCATGCTGGCGCAGCACCAGCCGGTCACGAACGGCGTCGAGGCCGCCGCCGGCGCTTTGTTCCGGAAAGGCGTCCGCCAGGCGATCGACGGTCTCGATGAGAGCGGTCGCCTCGCGCGGGCCGGCAAGCAGCGCCGACACCTGCTTATAACATTCGTTTTCGGTCTGGCAGAACGGTTCGTCTCCGGAACGAACCAAGCGCAGCAAGGCCCGCACGCTCTTCAGCCGCTTGCGGCATTTGTGCAGTCCCTGCTCCGGTTTGTCGCGCGCCGTCTCGAGATGGCCGAGAGCCCTGCCGATCTCGTCGGCCAATATGCGCCTGACCTCGCCGGTCAGCGGCAAGCGCGGATCGATACGAAAGCTCATGCGGCGATCTCCGGAATCCCCCCGAGGGCCAGCGACGCGTTGTAGAACCTCGACTCGCCGGTGACCTCGCGACCGAGCCAGTCGGGCAGCATTTCGTCAGGTACGTCCTCCGGCGTCTCCAACTCCGCGACCACGAGCCCCGAGAGCACTCCGCCGAACACATCGACTTCATAGAGATAGCCGCGGTGTCTAACATGGTGGCGTGTCTTCTCGATGACACGCCCAATGGCGAACGCCATCAATTCCTCGGCCTCGGCGAGAGGGATGGGATATTCGAATTCGTCGCGCTCGCGCGCCCTGTCGCCGAACTTCAGCGTCAGCTCGGCGGAACGCCCGTCGTTGATGCGCACGCGCACCGTGCGGCCGGGCTGTGCGCCAACGTAGAACTGGCGAATGCGGATATCCGCCTCGACCAGGCTGCGCCAGGTGGGGTCAGAGACCAGGAACTTGCGCTCGACTTCCTTGCCCATGGCCGCGCAATAAAGCCCGCGCGGACGGAGATGGCAAGCCGAGTCGGGATTCAATTTGACTTTAATCAATCGATTGATTAAACGAATATCATGAGCAAGCAGACGAACACCAAAAGGCCGCAACGCGAAGCCTCTCCCGCCGATCAAACGCGCGCAGCCCTTGTCCATGCCGCGCTCAAGCTGTTCGGCCGGCAAGGCTTCGACGGCACCTCGACGCGCGAGATCGCGGCCGAGGCCAAGGCCAATATCGGCTCCATCGCCTATCATTTCGGTGGCAAGGAAGGCCTGCGCGCCGCCGCCGCCGACTTCATCGTCGAGACCATCCAGGGGGTTGCCGGCCAGGCGCTCGGCGCACCCCAGCAGACCGCCCCTTCAAACCCGGAAGCCGCGCGGGCACAGCTTTTTGCCGCGCTGGAGCGGATGGTCGGCTTTGTCGTTGCAAGCCCTCAGGCCGGCGAGATCGTACAATTCGTACTCCGCGAGCTGTCGCACCCGACGGCGGCGCTCGACCGTATCTATGCAGGCGTGTTCGAGCCGACGCATCGCCGGCTTTGCCAGATCTGGGAGCAGGCGACCGGCGAGCCCGCCGAGAGCGAAGCCACCCGGCTCACCGTGTTCACCATGATCGGCCAGGTCATCTATTTCCGCATCGGACGCGAGGCGGTGATGCGCAGGATGGACTGGCGCGAGATCGGCGACAAGGAGGCCGCCAAGGTGGTGGCGGTCGCGACCGACAACCTCAGGGCAATGCTGGCGGCGCGCGACGCAGCCGCCGGCAGGAAGGGCAAATCATGAGCTTTCTCTGTTCGCTGCCGCTCGCGGCCCAGCTGTTCGGTGCCTGCGCGCCGGCCGCACCGCTGGCCGTCGGCTATGTCGAAGGCGAATATGTGCTGCTGGCGCCGATCGAGGTCGCGCAGGTCGAAACGGTCACGGTCAAGCGCGGCGACCGCGTCGAGCCGGGCGCGCCGGTGGTGACGCTGGAGAACGCCGACGCCAAGATCGCCGTAGCGCAGGCTGGAGCCGCGCTCGCCCAGGCGCAGGCGCAGCTTGCCGACCTCAAGGTGGGCAAGCGGCCGGAAGAGATCGCGGTGCTGAAGGCCGAGGTCGACATGGCGAAGGCGCAGGCCGCCGACGCCAAGCGCAAATATGACCGCGCCAGCGACCTCTACAAGCGCGGCACCGGCACGCAGGCCGACTACGATACGGCTTCGGCTTCGCTGGAGACGGCAAACGCGCAGGTCGGCCAGGCCGAAGCCAATCTCGCTGTCGGCGGCCTGCCGGCGCGGGCCGAGACGATCAAGGCGGCCGAGAACCAGGTCAAGCAGGCGCAGTCTGAATTGGGGCAGGCCGTGTGGCGACTGTCGAAGCGGGTGCTGACGGCACCCTCGCCCGGGCGCATCAACGATGTCATCCGCAACCCCGGCGACACCGCCGGACCGACCGCGCCGGTGATCTCGATGCTGCCCGACGGCGCGGTGAAGCTCAGCGTCTATGTGCCGGAGACCGCCTTCTCCTCGGTCAAGGTCGGCACGCTGCTCAGCGTCCGTTGCGACGGCTGCGGGCCGGATCTGAAGGCGCGCGTCAGCTACGTGTCGCCCGATCCGGAATTCACCCCACCGGTGATCTACTCGCTTGAGAACCGGCAGAAGCTGGTCTTTCTCGTCGAGGCGCGGCCGGAGGGCGATGCCGGGCCGCTGCAGCCCGGCCAAATCGTCGATGTCGACCTGGCGGATCTTGGGAAATGAACGTCATCGACGTCCACGGACTGGTCAAGCGCTTCGGCGACAAGACCGTCGTCGACCATGTGACGATGACGGTGGCCGAGGGCGAGATCGTCGGCTTCCTCGGGCCGAACGGCTCGGGCAAGACGACGACCATCCGCATCATGTGCGGGCTTTTGACGCCGGACGAGGGTGAGGGCACGGTGCTGGGCTTCAACATCCTGACCGATGCGCTCAAGATCAAACGCGAAGTCGGCTACATGACGCAGAAGTTCTCGTTCTACGAGGATCTGACGATCGGCGAGAATCTCGAATTCGTGGCGCGGCTCTACCGGCTGAGGCCGGTCGAGGAATATGTGGCCCGCACGCTCGATGACCTCGGCCTGGCGACACGCCGCAACCAGCTGGCCGGCACACTTTCGGGAGGCTGGAAGCAGCGGCTGGCGCTGGCGGCCTGCATCATGCACGAGCCGAAGCTGCTTCTGCTCGACGAGCCGACGGCAGGCGTCGACCCGAAGGCGCGGCGAGAGTTCTGGGACGAGATCCACAGGCTGGCGAGCGGCGGGCTCACCGTGCTCGTCTCCACCCATTACATGGACGAGGCCGAGCGCTGCCACCGCATCAGTTACATCTCCTACGGCAAGATGCTGGCCACCGGCACGGTGGACGAGGTGGTCAAGAATGCCGGGCTGACCACTTTCGTGTTGCAGGGGCCGCGGCTCGACCAGGTTGCCGAGGCGCTGCAGGGCCGTCCCGGCATCGACCAGGTGGCGCCGTTCGGCGCCACGCTGCATGTCGTCGGCTCCGACAAGGCGGCGCTCGAAAAGGCGCTTGCGGATGTCGAGAAGGAGCACAAGGGCGTGACGGTAGCGCCGGGCGAGACCAGCCTTGAGGATGTGTTCATCCAGTTCATGTCCGGCTCGAAGGACAACATGGCATGAAAGATGGCATGAACGCGGTCTTCTCCATCGCCAGGCTCGGCGCGCTGCTCATCAAGGAGTTCATCCAGATGCGGCGCGACCGCATCACCTTCGCCATGATGCTCGGCGTGCCGCTGATACAGCTGGTGCTGTTCGGCTACGCCATCAACAACGACCCGAAGAGCCTGCCGGCCGCGCTGGTCGCGACCAGCAGCGATCCTTACACGCGGGCGATGGTCTCGGCGCTGCAGACGACCGGCTACTACCGTTTCGACCATGTGGCGCAAAGCGCGGCCGAGGCCGAGTTCCTGATGTCGCGCGGCGATGTCGCCTTCGTCGTCACCATCCCCGCCGATTTCGGGCGGCGGGTGGAGCGCGGCGACAATCCGCAGATCCTGATCGAGGCCGACGCCACCGACCCGGCGGTGGCCAGCGGCGCCATCTCGACATTGAGCACCGTCGCCAGCCAGGCGCTGCTCAGAGCCCAAGGCACGCAGGAAGCGGCCAAGGAAGCGGCGCGCGGCCAGCTCGATGTCGTCGTGCACCGGCGCTACAACCCGGAAGGCATCTCGCAATACAACATCGTTCCCGGCCTGCTCGGCGTCATCCTGCAGATGACGATGGTGATGATGACCTCGATCGCGCTGACGCGCGAGACCGAGCGCGGCACGATGGAAAACCTTTTGGCCATGCCTTCCAGCCCTCTCGAGATCATGCTGGGCAAGGTGCTGCCATATCTGGTGGTCGGAGCGGTGCAGGTGGTGGTGGTGCTGGCGGCGGCGAAGCTTCTGTTTTCCATCCCCTTCATGGGGTCGCTGTCGCTGCTCCTGTCCGCCGTGCTGGTGTTCGTGCTGGCGCTGGTGCTGCTCGGCTACACGATCTCGACGATCGCGCGCACCCAGATGCAGGCGCTGCAGCTCACCTTCTTCTTCTTCCTGCCCTCGATCATGCTGTCGGGCTTCATGTTCCCCTATCGCGGCATGCCGGGCTGGGCGCAGATCTTCGGCGAGATCTTCCCGCTGACGCACTTCCTGCGCATCACCCGCGCCGTCATGCTGAAGGGCGCGGAGCTGCCGGCGGTGGCGACCGAGATCGGCTGGCTGGTGGTGTTCGTGGCGCTGTTTGCCGGCGTGGCGCTGGTGCGCTTCAGGCGGACGTTGGATTGACCAAAGCGTGGCGGAAAAGTTTTGACGCTGGAGGGACAGCACCCCCCTCTGTCCTGCCGGACAGAGGGGGGTGAAGGATCGCGGCGATTACAGCTTGCGGGCCACCACACTCTCCCACAAAAATCTACGCAGCCGCCATGATTTCCGCATACGTGCCGAAATCGACATTGCCGCCGGAAAGCACCACCGCCACGCATTTGCCGGCGAGATCGATCTCGCCGGATGACAGCGCCGCAAGCGCGACGCAGCCGCCTGGCTCGACCACCAGCTTCAGATGGGCCATGGCATCGCGCATCGCTTGCGCTGCGGCCTTGTCGGAGACGGCGATGGCGCCGGCGAGATTCTTGCGGTTGATCTCGAAGGTGATGGCGCCGGGCTCGGCGGTGAGGAGCGCATCGCAGATCGAGGTATGGCCGGGCTCGTTCGAAACCCGCTCGCCCTTGGCGAGCGAGCGGCGCGTGTCGTCGAAGTGCTCCGGCTCGACCGCCCAGACCTGCGTGTGTGGCGAGGCATCCTTGACCGCAACGGAAATGCCGCTCGACAGGCCGCCGCCGCCGCAAGGGATGACGACCGCGTCGAGCGATACTCCAAGCGCCTTCGCCTGCCGCATCAGCTCCAACCCGATCGTGCCCTGACCGGCGATGATGGCCGGATCGTCGAAAGGCGGCACCAGCACCATGCCTTTCTCGATATAGGGGCGAACGACGGTCATGCGGTCGTCCTTGAAGCGATCGAACGGCACCACCTCGGCTCCCATCTTGCGGACATTGCCGACCTTGAGCGCCGGCGCGTCGACGGGCATGGCGATGACCGCCCTGACGCCGAACATGGCGGCCGAAGCGGCAACGCCTTGCGCATGGTTGCCGGAGGAAAAGGCAACGACGCCGCGGCTGCGCTCCTGTTCGGTGAGCGACGACAATTTGTTATAGGCGCCGCGGATCTTGAAGGAGCCGGTGCGCTGCAGCGTCTCGGGCTTGAACATGATGCGGCCGCCATAGCGCTTGTTGAGCTCGGGCGATTCGATGAGCGGCGTCTCGACGATAAGGCCGGAAAGCCGCGCGGCGGCGGCTTGGATGTCGGAAATGCCGGGAAGGGTAGTCATGGCGAGGGCCTTGCGAAGAACGGGACCGCCCATGGTGCACGGAAATTATCCCGGCGCGCCAACGAAAAAATGTGATGGAGACAATGTTTGGAGTGCGGTAGCGCTCCTGAACGTCGTCATCCCTGGGCGAAGCAAGGAGCGAAGCGACGCGGCGAAGACCCTGGGATCCATGCCGTGACCTCCGTGACACGCGAAGCCAAATCAGAAGGGGCACCCGTCGTGAGGACGTTCCGAACCTGTTCTGACCCATGGCACTCTACGGCAGCCGTCACGGCATGATCCTCGGGTCAAGCCCGAGGATGACGAAGCGAGGGGCAGCCCTCACCCCAGCAGCGCCTTTGTCCGCTTCTTGCCGCCGAGCTTGCGCCAGCTGGCGAAGCGGTGGGTGGCGGCGGCAAACGAGATCTTCATCTGCTGGGCGACCGTATAGCGCGACTTGCCCTCGTCGAACATGCGGTAGCAGCACTCGACGCCTTCCTCGGTCAGCTTGCCGTCCGGCGTCTTGTTGTGCGGATTGGCCGGGTCGAATTTTTCGGCCTGCTGCTCGACCAGGCCCTTCAGGCGCTGCAGGTCGGCCTCGATGCTGGCAATGAGATCGAGAACGGGTTTCGGGTCGAACACGTGCGGGGGCGTTTTTTCCGTCATCCATGTTTCCTTCGATTTCGGCTGGTGCGCCCCATATAGGTGAACATTCGGCAATAATGAAGAGTGCGGCGCTGGAACGACGAAATCCGTGTGCCCCACGACGTCCGTGATTGACCCTCGGCTCACGAGTCCCTAGTTTAGAACCATTCTAAACTAGGGTGATTTCCTCATGCTTTCCCGTGTTTTCGGCTTCGGCCGCCGCTCCTTCGATTCGCTGTCGGAGCAGGAGATCCTGGCGCTGGCGATTTCTTCCGAAGAGGACGACGGGCGCATCTATCGCGCCTATGCCGACGGGCTGGCACAAGATTTTCCGCAATCGGCCAAGGTGTTCGAGGCGATGGCGGAGGAAGAGGATGGCCATCGCGATTCCCTCATCGAGCTCCACCGCAAGCGCTTCGGCGAGCGCATCCCGCTGATCCGGCGCGAGCATGTGAGAGGCTATTACGAGCGCAAGCCGGACTGGCTGGTGCGGCCGCTCGGCATCGAGCATGTGCGCCGCCAGGCCGAGGAAATGGAGCGGCAGGCCTATCGCTTCTATGTCGAGGCGGCCAAGCGCACGACCGATGCGTCGACCCGAAAGCTGCTCGACGAGCTGGCCGCGGCCGAGCTCGGCCACGAGAACTCCGCGCACGAGCTCGAACAGGAACATGTCCCGGGCGAGGTGAAGGTGGAGGAAGCGACGGCAGAGCAGCGCCAGTTCATCCTCACCTATGTCCAGCCGGGGCTGGCCGGGCTGATGGACGGCTCGGTGTCGACACTGGCGCCGATCTTCGCCGCGGCGTTCGCTACCCATCAAACGTTCCAGACCTTCTTGGTCGGCCTCGCCGCCTCGATCGGCGCCGGCATCTCGATGGGCTTCACCGAGGTGGCTTCCGACGACGGCAAGCTTTCAGGCCGCGGCTCGCCGGTGAAGCGCGGCCTCACCGTCGGCGTCATGACGACACTTGGCGGGCTCGGCCACGCGCTGCCCTATCTCATCCCCTACTTCTGGACGGCAACGATCGTCGCCGCGGTCGTGGTGTTCTTCGAGCTCTGGGCGATCGCCTTCATCCAGAACCGCTACATGCAGACGCCATTCTGGCGCGCCGCCTTCCAGGTGGTGCTGGGCGGCGCGCTGGTGTTCGGCGCGGGGGTACTGATAGGCAACGCCTAGCCGTTCACCATCCGGCTATCCTGCGGCGCCTCGGCTCTTTCGGTCAGCCCATAGTCGCGCACGACATGGGCGATGCGCAGACGATAGCCGGTAAAGATTCCGCCGCGGCCGGCCTTCTGCGCCTGGCGGTGCTCCTCGGTGTTGCGCCAGGCCTTCACCGCCTCCTCGTCGCGCCAGAAGGACAGTGACAGCACGCGTTTCGGATCGGTGAGGCTCTGGAAGCGCTCGACCGAGATGAAGCCGTCGATGCTCTCGAGCAGGGGCTTAAGCTCGGCGGCGATGCCGAGATAGGCATCGCGCCTTCCTTCCCCCGGCTCAACCTCGAAGATGACAGCGATCATGCCTCTATCCCTTCCTTGACCGTTACGCTGGTATCGAAAACCTTCCTGGGCCCATGCGGGCCGGACACCAGCTTAAGGAAGATGCGATCTTCCTTCAGGATGAATTTCTCGCGCCGCGCGAACTCGTAGTTTGCCTTGCCGGCCGGGTCCGCGGCAAGCCGGGCGCGATAGGCTTCGTAGGCCGCGAGGTTCTCGATGTTGTAGGCGGCATAAGCCGTGGTGGCCGAGCCCTCATGCGGCGCGAAATAGCCGATCAGCTCGGCGCCGCAGCGCGGGATGGCCTGGCCCCAGGCGCGCGCATATTGCTCGAAGGCAGCCTTGCCGAACGGGTCGATCTCGTAGCGGATGAAGCAGGTGATGGTCATTTCGGTCTCTCCTCGTCGGTTGGCTTTGTGGCAGCGACGGTTCGACCACTGTCGAAACATCGCTTCCCTCGGTGTGCTAGGCATTCTTGTGCCAGGAGCGTTTGCCGCGCTCCTTGAGCTCGCCCGAGAATAGTGCTTCTCTTGCACGAATGCTTCGATAAGGATCGAACTATGCGTGAAGGACCCGACATCGCCCGCATCGCCAGCCTGGTCGGCGACCCGGCCCGCGCCAACATGCTCAACGCGCTGATGGGCGGAACGGCGCTGACCGCATCGGAACTTGCGCTGGAAGCCGGCGTGTCGCTGCCCACCGCCTCCTCGCATCTGTCGAAGCTGATGGAGGGCGGGCTGCTGACGCTCGCGAGCCAGGGCCGGCATCGCTATTACGGCCTCGCCAGCCCGCAGGTCGCGGGCATGATCGAGGCGATCATCGGTGTTGCCGAAGCCGTCGGCCCGAAGCGGGTGCGACCCGGCCCGCGCGACGCGGCGATGC
>NZ_JHQR01000001.1 GCF_014843825.1 Mesorhizobium silamurunense | reverse complement strand
ACATCGCCGGGAAGCCACAACGGCAGGCGACCCGTTCTCCGCGCAGACGGCAGGGGTGTCCGGAGAAACTGTCTGGGAATGGAAATGCTGCGGGCGCATGCCCGTACGACCGCAGCTCTGTTTTTCGAGACTCAGATCGCGCCGCATATCTGCCACGCTCTAGCCTGGTGCCTTGAGTCTCCTTGAGATCGGCCTGCCAAGCTCCCCCCGGCCTCTCAGCCACCTCCACTGCGAATAGCCTGGCGGCTAGCTCCTCTTCCTTAGCGCCCACGCTCCTGACTGCCTCGCCGCAGCAGATGCCAAACTGCGCCGCTTCTTCGAAAACCTGAGCCCCTGAAGCCTCCTCGCCGCTCAGATCGGATCCCCATCGAAACGGGCATCCATCACAGCGTGCACGCACAATGACCGGGTCGCCACTCTGGTACCGGTTTTCAAGATAGCGCGATGTCCAGTGCGCCGGATAGTTCGAGATCAGCGTGGGCTTGCCATCAGACCGCATTGGCAAGGATAGGTAGGCAAAAGCGAGTAGATCGAGTTCCGAAGCTACATCGGCCAGGGCACCGCGAAGATCGGCCTCATCGATGCTTTCCGACAGCCGTTCCAAAAATCTCTCGAAGACAGCTTGCACGTCTCTCGCCCCTACCTTGAACTCACTCCCGATCCACACGCTGCGAAGCGCTGCTACGGCTCCGGATAGATTTCCGAGTGCAGTGCCCAAACCCATGGTTTGATGAAATGTGCTATCTACCTTTACCGAGGCCCGACAATCCCTAACCTCGTCTCAACCCTCAATCTCCGACGCGCCGCAACACCCATCCAGCGATTGCAAATGGTCCCCTGCCGGTGGGGAGGACACCGGCAGGGGACGCCGCGCGAAGGTCGCGGCCGCATGGCGACCGGACGCGGCGGCGCTCTGGGCTTTGCGGTCAGTGAAAATCAGGCGGCCTTTCTCGACCGCGAGGCCGCCGCGGCGATCGACAATCGGGATCGTCAAACCACAGTTCGGCCGCTTCTTCGAACAGCCTCTGCTGAACCTGCGATGTCGCAAGGCCGCGCATATCCGATCCCCACCGAAACCGACATCCGCCGCAACGTGTACGAATAGTCGTCGCGGGTCACGCCGATAATGAGGAAGAAGTCGCTCTTGTCGACATTCGGTTCGAGACGGCTCCAGACGCCTTGCGCGTTCGGCCGGTATCAACGAGCCACGTCCCCAAAAAGTGCCACCAATCACCGCAGTGCTTGATGGCCTCATGAAGCGCCTCGTAATTCTGACCCGGTCGCTTGAGGTCGTAGTTAATCGCGCAAATCACCGTCGGCCTCCTTGAGCCGATCGCACTTGAGGGTGGCGGGCCGAAGACCTCCGGCCCGCCATGAGGTCCGCCTACTTCTTGTTGGGACGTTGCGTGAGAGCCGATGCTGCCGCAGTCTTGGCAGCCTTGCTCGAGTTGGGGTCGCTGAGCACTTTCGCAGCCGCCGAAGCCGCCTTCGCGCTCGTAACTTCCTTATTCGCCATGTGAATCACCTCCTTTCCATTTCCTGGGACTGGCGTTATTGCCTAGCCTACCGCAGGCGACGCTTCACTTCTCGATGAGAGCCGGTGAACCGGCGACCTCGTACTAGAGAGCATCCAGCGACCGCCCCGCGAACCTTGACCGTGGGTCCGGAGCCCGTCTCTGGTTCACAGGCAGCAACGGGGCCTTCAGGCCAAAGGGCAGGTGCATCCTTCAACATCTCCGCGCGCCTAACGGGCGCGCGGTCCGCCTAAACCTCGATCGCGTGCTGTGCGGAAGCGAGTGCCTTGGGAATTGACTCATGGCCGGGAGTCCTTGCGTGGCCACCGTCTGCGTCAGGATCATATTGCGCCCTCGGCCTTCAGCGCGCGATAGGTCGTATCGACCGATTTCGCAGTCGCGTCGACGATGATGTCGATCTCTTTTCGAGTAATGATCAGAGGTGGGGCATAGCCGAGGATGTCGCCATGCGGCATGGCCCGCCCGATGACACCATTCTCAAACAGAGCAGCGGCGGCGCGCACGCCGACCTGAAGTCCAGGTTCAAATGGTACCCGCCTTTTAGGATCCTGCATCAGCTCTACGGCGGACAGGATGCCAACGCCGCGAACTTCGCCGACAATGGGATGGCCCTCCAGTTCGGCTCTCATGCGGGCATGCCAGTAGGGTCCGACATCGCGGACATGCTCCAGGATGTTTTTTTCCTTGAGTAGTTGAATATTGGCAAGTGCGGCCGCCGCGCAAAGCGTGTGACCAGAATATGTCCAGCCGTGGCCGAGAGGACCGTGCCTCTCCGTTCCTTCTTCCAACACCGACCAGACGCGGTCGCCGATGATTGACCCGGAGATGGGGAGGTAGGCGGAACTCAAGCCCTTGGCGATGGTCACGAAATCCGGACGCATGCCATACAAGTGGGAGCCGAATTTCTCACCGGTTCGCGCGAAGCCGCAGACCACTTCATCGGCGATCAGAAGGATATCGTACTTGTCGAGCACGCCTTGAATTGCCGTCCAGTATCCCTTTGGGGGCGGAACGATGCCGCCGGTCCCAAGTACCGGCTCTCCGATGAATGCCGCAACCGTCTGCGGGCCTTCAGCCAGGATAAGGGCTTCAAGTTCGTTAGCACAGCGCCGGGAGAACGCTTCCTCACTTTCGCCATCATGCGCTTGGCGGTAATGGTGCGGCGTCGTCGTATGGCGCACCAAATTCAGAGGCAGGTCGAAGAAATCGTGAAAGAATGGAAGGCCTGTCAGGCTACCGGTGACCAACCCAGAACCGTGATATCCGCGATTCCGCGAGATGATCTTTTTCTTTTCAGGGCGGCCGAGAATGTTGTTGTAGTACCAGACCAGCTTGATGTTGGTTTCGTTGGCATCGGAGCCGGAGAGGCCGAAAAAGACCCTTCGCATGTTCTGACCGAAATATTCGACAACGGCCTCTGCCAAGAGGGCGACTGGCTCGGTTCCTTGGCTCGCATAGACATGGGCAAACGGCAACTCGTGCGCTTGCCGGGCGATGGCCTCGGCAATCTCCGTGCATCCATATCCCATATTGACGCAGTAAAGCCCACCGAAACCGTCAAGGCTCTTTCGGCCCTCGGTATCCCAGATGTACACGCCTTCTGCACCCGCCATAATTCGGTTTGGCGTCTCGCCGCGACTGTGCTTGGCTAAGTGCGTAGACGGATGAAAGACGAAGCTTCGATCCTTCTCCCGGAGTTGCTCGGTTCCCAGATTGCTCAAGCGCATCGACCCTCTCCTCGCGATCAGTCGGCGGAGAACACTCGGCCAGCCGCCTCTTTAGCAATTAACATACCGGCAAACACCTCTCGAGTTTCGCTGAAATGCACGTCTTTAGCCGACGAATTCGCGGTATTGGCGCCAATCGCCGTCGATAGCATGGCTCCGGTAGAGGACAGCCAGATTGAAGCGGCCAGCAGTCGTCCACTCGTCCAACGGTGTTTGGTATCGAAGGCGATATCAACGATCTCGGCTTCAAGGAAGAGTTCTCGCCAGGCTTTCTCCTCGGCGGTCTCGGTGCCGAAGGTTACCTGGATGCTTTCGCGACGATCCGTGGCAGTGTTGGCTATGCCTTTGGCCGCTGGCTACCGTACGTCACCGTCGGCGTTGCATTGGGCGAAGTGGAGACTGATGAGCACGTCTTTGCCGAGAGCGAGCTCCAGACCGGCTATGCGGTCGGCGGGGGCCTTCAGAACGCGTTCAATAGCAATTGGACTGCACGCGCGGAATATCTCTAAGTCGATCCTGGCAAGAAAGATTTTGGCTTCGATACCGTTCGATGCGGCGTGAAGACGAACTTCAACGTCGTTCGCGCCGCAATTACCTATAAGTTCTAAACGGCGGAAATCGCATGGTGTAACTGGAGGCGGATGTTCAGCCTACTAGGTTCATGGGCTCAGGTGAGCATGCGAGCCAGACTGTGGAGTTTTGACCATAGTCCTTGACGACTGCCGGACTCGCGCCAGAGTCCAAGCATGGATGACAATATTCGCAACGCATGGGCTGCCCTCAAGCTGGTTCGCATGGCGATTGAACAGACCTGCCCCGCCGGAGTGCTGCCGAGAGGAAGCCGTCTTGCTGCTCTACGGCTCCGAACCCGTGCATGAGGGAGAGGCACTCGCCGAGGCGATCATCGAGACGGTCGAACGGCTGACCCGATATGCTACGCTTCGAAACCCAGCAGCGACGCACTGCGAATGTGTCTGTGCATGCGACTTTCCCGATAACGCGATTTGCGACCTGTCGACGATTACATTGTGGCTACTAAACGAAGCTTGAATTCGGTAGAAGTCACCAAGCGCCGCCATTTCCGGACATTGATGGCAGCCCTCCGAACCGGACGTTCACCCACGACCGGAGCCGAGCCTGACAACGTGGCAGTGTACTGACCGACGCGGCATGAACTACCAACGTATATTGGTAATGAAGATAGCTTTTAGAACGCCTGCGCCTCCGCCAGTTTCAAACCGCGCCGCACCGCAAACTAGCCCAGCCGGGCGAATGCCGGCGGGCTTTTTTGCATAAGATGTTCGTATTTCTTCGCGGGCCTTCAGTGAACCTCTTGCAACTCGAGTAGCTGTCCCTCGTGGCCCCTGTAGAAAATCTGGACCTGCAAGCCGCCCGTATAATCGTCTACATCGAATGGTTCCACGGTGATTTTACTAACAACAAGGATGCAGACAACGTTGGTTGCCGGCTCCTCAATCGTGACCTCAAACTGAGGTATAGGTGGGTTTGATTTTGATTCTCCGGCGGCTTTCATCACAGCGTGGTGGCAGGGGGTCGGGGCCCAGATCTTCACTTCGCGAACGTGGAGGCCGTCTGGAGGTGGCGGTTGCCTGTCAACCCAACCCTTCGCATCACTGAGGTCAATGATCCCGACATCCTCCGCTAAAGCCGACATTGACAGAAACGAGAGAAAACTCGCGGCGATTGCCGCCTTCGTAAAAAACGTGGACAACAAACTTCTCCTCCGACTTTGAGTATTCTGATCATGAGAACCCCCTGCGGTTTTTGAAACCAATCCGCAGGGCGTTTTATTAACTCTAAGAAAGCATACCGGCAAACGCCTCTCGAGTTCCGCGGAAATGCATGTTTTCAGCCGACGAATTCGCCGGATCGGCACCAATCGCCGCGGAAACCACGGCTTCGGGAGTTTACCGTCGACTTAGTGCGGACAAAGGGATTGGTGAATTGGATTTCACGGGTTTCGTCACGATAAGGCTGTAGTATTGATCGATCCCCAAGCCTGCCTGCAGCAGTCCCTCCATGAAATCCTGATACGCAGCCATAGAAGGAGATGAAACGCGCATCAGATAATCGATCCGCCCCCCGATAGCCCAGCAGTCCAGGATTTCCGGGATCTCTTGGATCGCAGTCTCGAAGTTCCGTTGATCCTCCAGACGATGACGATCCAGAACCACCTCCACCATTATGCAGATCATGCCCCCGACGAGCGCTGGACTTAGTCGCGCGTAGAACCCTTCAATGATTCCTGCGGCTTGGAGTATACGGAGCCGTTCCGAACAGGCCGAAGCCGAAAGGTGAACACGCTTTGCGAGCTCGCTTTTCGAAATCCGACCGTCTGACTGAATCTCTGAGAGAATTCGGACGTCCCAAGCGTCTAGGCGCACAGGATCAGATTTCGACTTCATGACCTTTTGCTCTCAAGCCGTTGTCGACAGCGCAATTCATGCCAACCAATATTACCGTTAATGAAGTGATTGAATGTAGTGGACGGCATCCGTTTTCGGCCCGCAATGCGCCAGAGTGGGGTTGTCGAAAGTCAGTGGAAGCGATCAATGGAGAAAGGCTGTAGAAGCAGTTTGGCTATAGCCTCGCGGCCTGACGGGGTGATGACGCAACTGGAGACTATAGTCGCCTTTCGGCGGAGACCTCCTCGTAAATAGATAGCGCATTTTTGATTCTCCGCTGCTTTAACTGATTGACACCCTCGACAGCATCCGAGCATTGATTGCGTGCACTGCCTAGTCAGATGCAGTGCTTACATCGGCGCATTCGGCTTCGAGATGAACTAAACGCCCTTCTTATCTGGCTCGCCGAGGAGCTCGGCACTGCAAAATGTCGCTCGTGTTACCGCTACGGCCCAGAATCCGGCGCTGAGATCGCCGGATCGCCGAAGACTAAACGCCGATGTTGCGTGCAATGCTGTCGGCCGCCATGCGCTTACGCCACTCAAGAGGCCCGGAATTGTGAATGGAGTTGCCCTCTACATCGACAGCCATGATGACCGGCATGTCCTGCACCTCGAATTCATAGATCGCTTCCATGCCCAGGTCTTCAAAGGCAACCAGCCGCGCCGTCTTGATCGATTTTGAAATCAGGTACGCAGCGCCACCCACTGCGATGAGATAGGGCGTTCTGTGTCTCACAATCGACTCGATGGCCGCCGGGCCCCTCTCCGCCTTACCCACCATCGCGAAAAGCCCGGTTTCGGCGAGAATCTTTTCAATAAAACCGTCCATGCGGCTGGAGGTTGTCGGGCCAGCCGGCCCGACCACCTCATCCCTCACTGCGCGGACTGGTCCGACGTAGTAGATCACGCGTCCCCGCAGATCGACTGGGAGCGGCTTGCCGGCATCGATCAGGTCGACCATTCGCTTGTGGGCGGTGTCACGGCCCGTCAGCATCTTTCCGGAGAAAAGGAGAGTTTCCCCGCAGCGCCACGATGCCGTCTCTTCCTTCGTGAGCGTATCGAGGTTGACACGCCGGACGCCGGTTGTGTGCAAGTCCTCATGACCGATCTGGGGCCATTCGGAAAGGTCGGGCGGTTGAAGCTGTATCGGCCCTGTGCCGTCCAAGGTAAACGTCAGATGCCGGTTGGCGGCGCATTGCGGAATGAGCGCCACAGGCTTGGACGCCACATGGGTAGGATAGGTGGCAACCTTGACGTCAACGACGGTCGTCAGGCCGCCTAGGCCCTGAGCGCCGATGCCTAGCGCATTAATTCGTTCATAAAGCTCAACCCGCAGTGCCTCCTCCGCGCATGACGGCCCCCTGGCGATCAGCTCAGACATGTCGATGGGTTCGTTCATGGCCTCCTTGGCTAGCAGCATCGCCTTTTCAGCGCTGCCACCGATGCCGACCGAGATCAGGCCGGGGGGGCACCATCCGCTGCCAAGGGTCGAAACAGTGTCGACCACCCAGTCGGCAACGGACGCGCTGGGGTTCAGGGCGGTGAAACGCGCCTTGTTTTCCGATCCGCCCCCTTTTGCGGCGATGGTGATCTCAATCTGGTTGCCGGGCACGAGGTCGACGTGGATGACAGCCGGCGTGTTGTCACGCGTGTTCAGCCGCCCGGCAAGCGGATCCGAGACGATCGATGGTCGAAGGGGATTGTCTGGATCGAGATAGGCTTGGCGGACGCCCTTATTCACGAGGTCGGCGAAACTGGCCGTTGATCTGATGTGGACGCCCATGCCAACCTTTGCAAAGACCACCACGAGACCGGTGTCCTGGCAGATCGGGCGCCGTCCGAAGGCCGCCATGCGGGAGTTCAGCAAAATCTGCCCGATGGCGTTCTTAGCCGACGGACTCTGTTCGCGCGCGTATGCCTGCGAAAGATATCGGATGTAGTCGGGGGGATGGTAGTACGAGATGTACTGAAGGGCGTCGGCGACGCTCTTTGTGATATCCTTGCCGGCAATGGTTCGTGTTTTTTTATCCACGAAATCTCATCCGAATGATCCGAACCCGTTGACCAGTTTTAGGCTCTGGAAGCTCCGTAACCCCTGCTCGCCCCCTTCGTATCCATAGCCGCTTTGTTTAACGCCACCATATGGCGCATCTGCTGAAACCCCTTTCAGATAATTTACACTGACAGCGCCCGCCGAAAGACCGTTGATCAGCGCCCGTTTCGCATCGGTGGCGCCGGTGAAGAAGTAGGCAGCCAAGCCATACTCAGTGGCGTTGGCTTCTTCGATCGCCTCCTCGATCGTGTCGAACGGCGCCACGGTGAGGATCGGCCCGAACGGCTCGTCATGAAGCACTTTCGCATCCTTTGGCACCCCTGTCAGGATGGTTGGCGGCCAGTAAAAGCCCGGCTGGTCGAGGCGGGCGCCTCCGGTTTCGACGCGGGCACCGCGATCGACCGCATCCTCGATCAGACGCTGCATGGCCTCGACTCGCCGTGCGTTCGCCATTGGACCCATCTCCGTCGCCGGGTCGTCCGGTGGGCCGATCTTGATCTTGCGGGCGACTTCGGTCATCCGGGACAGGAATTCCTCGTAGAGGTTCCGCGCGACGAGGATCCTGCTGGGCGCATTGCAGCTCTGGCCCGCGCACTCGAACTTGTATTCGGAAATTGCCGGTATGGCCGTTGCCAGGTCGGCATCCTCGCATACAACGACAGGGGAGTGCCCACCGAGTTCAAGAATGCACCGCTGCAAGTTGTTCGTGGCGAGCCTGGCGAGCTGCTTTCCAACCTCGGTAGAGCCCGTGAACGTTAGGACCTTGACGATCGGCGAGCTGAGGAGATGCCGGGATATTTGCACCGGAACGCCAAAGACGAGGTTGACAACGCCGTCCGGAATACCCGCTTGTCGCAAGGCCTCGACAAAATGGACAGCCGCGCTTGGTGTCTCTTCAGCCCCTTTGAGGATCACCGGGCAGCCTGCCGCCAAAGCAGGGGCGAGCTTGCGGGCGATGAGAACGGCGGGATAGTTCCAAGGCGTAAAGGCAGCAACGACGCCAAGGGGCTCGGGGACGATCATCCGGTTCGGGCCCATCGGAACAGGGGCCGACAGCTCTTCGGCGTGGGTGCCGTTCCACTCCAGTGTTTCGACGGCGCGCGCGTACTCGCCTGTCGCTTCGGCAATCGTCTTTCCCTGTTCGGTCGACAAATCCTTCGCTGCGTCTCCCACCTTCGTGGCAAGGATCCTGGCGGCCGCCACAAGGATCTCGCCGCGCTCTTTTGGAAGCCGTGAGGACCAAGCGCGGCGGCTTCGCTCTGCGGAAGTGAGGGCCTCGTCCAGATCCGACGCCGAAGCGGCGGCGACCGAGCCAAATACCTTCTCTGTCGCCGGGTTGGTCACCGCCAGAGTAATTCCGTCACTACCGGCTCGCCACCTGGCATTGATGAAAAGCTGATAGCTCGTAGCGTTGGGCATCGCATGCTCCGCTTGACTGAATTCTTGCCAGTGCGAGGCCAGCCGGTATCCGGACCATGGGCTCGCTTATCTGCAGTTTCATCGCTACGGTCGGGTCCGGTCAAATATTGAATATCGCCCAAAACCATCTGGAATCCAGATTGATACGGCTCAGACAGCCGCGAAAGAGCGGTAGCACTGAAACTGGTTTGGGATGTGCCTAAGTCCGGTCGGGAGCTGTGGCCGACCAGTGCCCGCCCTCGACCAAAGTCCTGACGACCTTGGGGATCAGCTTGCGGACGGCAGAGACGGCTGGAGAGCGGTCGTCTTTCGGGCTGACGGCAAGGACAACGGAACGGGTGATCACTGGATCAATGATCTTAACCGTGCGGACCTGGCCTTGAGACGCCTCTTTCTGAATGGCTGACGGGGTAAGGATGGAATACGCCTTTCCTTCCATGACCATATTTATGATGGTTGAAAGGGAGTCGACTTCGAATCTTACGTCGAGCACACAACCGTGTTGGGCAACGACATCCGCCACCGAACGCCGAACATTGTTATTGCGCATGGGAACCGCGAGCGGAAATGCGTGCAGCTCGGCGAGCGGTATTGAATCTTCGAAAGGCGGTTCGCCCGGCGGCACCACCAGGCAAAACTCTTCGCGGGCCAGAACCGTCATCTGCCCCACGCTCTCGGCAGTGCGGTACAGGACAGCCAGATTGAAACGGCCAGCAGCCATCCACTCCTCAAGCGGTCCCGTCATGCCCTCAATCATCTTAAGCGAGATTCTCGGCAATTCGCTTCTTACCGATTCAAGCAGGGGGCCGCTCAGGACGCGAGCGGCTCCGGACGGAATGCCAATGGTCACCTCTCCAGAAGGAGCAGCCACCGTGTTGGTCAGTTCCGTCTCAGTCAGTTGAATTTCCCTAAGGATGCTCCGACCGCGCTCAAGCAATCTTGCGCCGGACGCCGTGACGCTAACGCCGGTCCTGTCGCGTACCAGCAGTTGGATGCCGAATGCTTCCTCAAGCTGACGCACATGCAGGCTTAGAGCGCTTTGAGCAACGTTGAGGATCGAAGCTGCCTTCGTGAAGCTGCCTGCTTCGACGACGCCGACAAAGTATCTTAGCTGCCTGATGTCCACGATGAACAAACCCAACCGAGGCGCAATCCCCAGTATCTTATATCTATCTCGAAACGAGATGGCAGACAAGTCACAAAACTGTCAAATCATAGCTCGAAAACCGGCTGTCTCGATGCCGATTAATGCTCAGTTGTTGCTAGCGAGAGCCAGGATCTCGCGGGCGCGCCGAACCACTGGCGGATCAACCATCTTACCATTCAATGAGAATGCAGACAGGCCACGCTTGATGGCATCGTCTTCCGCCGCGACAACACTGCGGGCCCACTCGACTTCCTGTGCGCTTGGCGAGAAAGCCTCATTGAATATGGCCACCTGTGTTGGATGGATCGCCAAAGCTCCGGCAAAGCCAAGCCGCCGCGCGTGCACCGCGGCTTCACGAAGTTTATGAGTGTCGGAGAACTCGCCGATGCTTCCGATGAAGCCCAGCGGGAGTAACCCGGCAGCACGCGCGGCAAAAAGAACACACAGGTTCGGCGCCAACAGAAGGTCGAATTCCGGGGAGCCGCCAACAGCGGCGCTGAAGTCTTCAGGACCGAGCGCCATTGCGACCATCCTGGCATGCGCCGACGCAATGGCCGCGAGTCTTTCCAAGGCCCCCGGGGTCTCGATCTGGGCAAGGAACCGGATGCGTCCCGGTGCAAGACTTCTTTCTCGTTCAAGTTCCGAAACCGCACCCGCGATCTCTAATACCCACTCTGCCGAATCCGTTTTCGGAAGAACCAGTGCGTCAACACCTTCCATTACGGCTGCATCGAGATCAGCCGCCAAGGCGCGCAAACCACGATTTACGCGGACCAAAACAGATGTGCCCTTGCGGGCCACCTTTGCCACGGATTCAGGAAGCTGCCGCCGTGCCTCTCTCTTTTGGTCCTGGGGAACGGAGTCTTCAAGGTCGAGGATGACGCCATCTGCCCCGCGCTCATGAGCCGCCTCCACAAAGCGCGGAACGTGAGCGGGAACGAAGAGCAGGGATCTCCAGCGGGGTACAGACATCGGGCTTTCAACGGCCGGAACGGTGTCCTTGATCATCCAGCCGCCTCTGCGGTCGATTTTAGCGAGGGCAATGGCATTGAACTTGCTGGGCCGCCGGTGCGCTGAGATGAACCGAAGTATACAGGCTCTCTGTAAATCGCGAGCGCACTCACCTTACCGAGACGCGCGCTCACGCTGACGCGGCTCTTTCGCGCAAAAGCCCCAGAACCTCCTCGCGGACTGCCTCGGTATGAGCGCCAAGAGCCGGCACTGGGCGCAGCGAGGGGTGCTCAGAGTTGAAGATCGCCGCCGGCGCTATCGTCTCTACAGTTCCTTCAGGGGTGCCAACCTCAACCCTGCGAACGTGTGGATGCCTTGAAATATCCACCACTTCGTTCAGTCGCCCATATGCCAAACCGGCCGCCTCAAGCTCCTGCATTGCTTCGTGGCAGGACAGTTCGGAAAAACGCCGTTCAATGATCTCATCAAGTTGCGCACGGTGACCGAGGCGATCCATGTTGTCGGCAAAACCAGGTGCGCGTATGAGCTCAGGCCGCTTCAGGAATTTCTCGCAGAAATTCACCCATTCCCGGTCATTCTGGACGGAGAAGATGACGTCTTTGCCATCGGCGCAGCGATAGGCGCCATACGGCGCCAGTGACGGGTGTTTCACGCCCGCGCGTACCGTGTGGTAGCTGCTGTAGTCGTGTTGCAGAACCGGCACGTTCATCCAGTCGGCGACGGCATCGAACAGTGACACCTGGATGCTAGCCCCCTCGCCGGTGACCTCGCGGTGATACAGCGCCTGAAGAATGGCGCCATGTGCTGTCATGCCCGCCGAGATGTCGCAAACCGACACCCCTACACGCGCTGGCCCTTGTTGGGTCCCGGTGATCGCGCATAGACCCGTTTCAGCCTGGACTATGAGATCATAAGCCTTCAAATGGGAGTACGGCCCTTTCTCCCCGAAACCCGAGATGTCGCAAGTGATCAGCCGTGGAAAGCGTCGACGGAGATCCGCAGACCCGAAACCCAGTTTTTCGATGCTGCCCGGCTTCAGATTCTGGATAAAGACGTCAGCAGCGGCAACAAGCGTGTCCAGGACGGCGCGGTCTGCCTCCAACCTAAGGTCCAAACAAACCGACTCCTTACCCCGGTTGAGCCAGACGAAGTAAGCGCTTTGTCCCCGCACCAACTCGTCGTAGTTTCGTGCAAAATCCCCTTCGGGCCTCTCGATCTTGATCACCCGGGCGCCGGCGTCCGCAAGGCGAGACGAAGCGTAGGGCGCAGCAACGGCCTGCTCCACGGCAACGACGGTGATCCCCTCAAGAGAGTTCTGCATGCGACACCGTGTTTTTCATCCAACGTTTTCGTTTTGAGTCCGACGACGGTTCAGCATCGCCAGCAACCGGTTTTGTTCGTTCCCAACAATTGAGAATGCCTCGTCGACACCCATTCCGGGCTTTGCGAGCATCATGTCGGCCTGGGTTGCCACCGATATGTGGACAGAGGCTTGGGCGGAGAGATCCGTCTCGGTACAGCTTCCGCCGACATAAGCTCCGACCTTGTTTTCCTTGCAGAGGAGAACGGCCCGCGCTGTGTCGGCAATTGAGCCGACATCGGGCGTCTTGATTTGAACGAGATGCGTGGCCTTGGCTTCGGCAAAGAGCCGAATATCCTCAAGCGTATTGCATCTCTCATCCACGACAATGCGCGCGTTGGAACCCCGGTTGTCCAAAATCGATACGATCTTGGCGTAGTTCTCAATTTGAGCTTGCGTCGAACCAAAATCGGCCGGGGACTCGATGTTGAGCGTGAAATCCGGGACGGTATCTGCAACCTTGCAGATAAAGTCGGCGACGCTTTGCGGCTCCAGGCCGATTTCCTGGCCGATCCAGCCATACACATCGAAATGCAGCACCGGATGATACTCCGGGCGGCCGATTTCGCGCGTGCGCGTCGCAACCCAATTGACGAACTTCACGAACGTCTGGCCGTCTGCCCCGAATTTCTGCCGTGAGTTGATCAGGCCGTGGGGAAGCACATCCACGCCCTTCAGAATCATCTTGTCGACGTTGATTTCGCGAGCATCGCCGCTCTGGCAGTAAATCGGGACCCTGCGGGTCGGGAGCGGCAGGTCAAATTCGGCACATATGACCTCTGCCATGGTGCAGCGCTGGAGATGGGCCGCGGCTCGAAGTAGCGCCTGGCTGACGCCGTACTGAATCGCGAGAGGTAGCCGATTTTGTTCGAAAGGCTCTAAGACATTGGCGCTGGCATCAAGGTAACGAGACGCATCGATCTCCAGAAGCCGCGGCGTGACCACGCGTGACGTTAAATCTGAAATTTGATTGGTGTCGAACAGAGGATCGCGTCCACCAGCACCAGAATACTGGACGTTCATCATGTCGCCCCAAACAACGGTGTCGTCGGTAAGGACCAGCCCGATGCTGAGCAAAGATGCTGGAATACGAATGGACTCGAACCCAGGCGTTGTCGGTACGCCAACATAGATGAAGCCGTCTTGGGTCGCGCCAGCCCGGATAGCAGCTTGGTCGTCATAGAAAAATGCGCCGTTGCCAGGCGCAAGGAGGACGTCTTTGATCTGCAAATCAGTCATTCGATTCATTCCCCGGGGATCAAATTCGTTCCGCTACTGGCACGCGAGGCGCTGGCTGGTCTGCAGCACCCGATTCTTAGACCTTCAGCGGTCGCGCAACGAGCGCTACCGCTTCGTTGACGTGGACATGCGCCCCCGATCGTATGGCGAAGACGATGGATGCTTCAGGCGCGCGGATATCGATGGACTCGGCGGACAGCGAATCCATCGGATGCAGGATGCCTATGAGATCTCCCTGTTTCACTTCATCGAACACCGAGCAGCGAGGTTCGAAGATGCCCGGTGCAGGCGATTTCAACTCGTCGGAGGGACGCGTTTCAAGTGTTTGGCCGGACCTCTGTTGACGGAACGTTGGATACTCGGCTTTACCCTCGACAAGCCCGAGCGCCATGAGCCCGTTGCGTACACCAGTCTCATAGATAGCTAGGTTGTCTGCGCCGACCGTGCCGCCGCCGAATTCTGCGCAAACAAATACCTTGCCCTGGTTCTGGGCCGCGATATCGAACATTCCAGCCGTGTCGTTGTGTTGCCAGACCAATGTCAACGTCAATTTGAACGCTTCCGCCAGTCTCACCGTGCTGGCCATGAGATCGGGATCGGCAATCGGGTGTGTCGTGGCCGCCGGTGGAAAATCCCACGTTGGTCCGAAGCTGTGCAGATCAAATACGGTGTCAGCCATTGGCAACAATACGCGCGAAACCGCATCCGCGATCCGTTCGGTCACTGACCCGTCGGCGCGACCCGGAAACACGCGATTGAGATTCAACCCGTCGAGCGGAGTATTGCGGCTCCATGCCTCCACGGCCAATGGATTGAGCACCGGTAGGACGATGATCCTTCCACAGGTTTGTGCTTCTGGTAGCCACTTGATAAGCCGTCGCGCAACTAGCGGCCCCTCTAGTTCATTGCCATGATTTCCGCCGGTGACAAGAAGGCGCGGTCCCTCTCCTCTATTGAGACTGAAGACCGGGAGCGAAAGCTCTCCGCGGTCCGTACCTGCCGGGACAACAAGATGCCCCCTGCTCACGCCGGGCGTATCGAGATCAAACGTAAGATGTGGTACTCCGCTCATTGTTCAACCTATTGCGAGTATTCAGGCGACCTGGCGCCGGGTTTACGATAGCTGTTGCGCGTTTGCGTTCTCCCGCTCCGGAAGTATGCGCCACGCCGTGTTCAATTTGCCAATATAATGTCCCGGACGGTGCCATCGCGTTTTTAGATGGCCGCGGCCTGGCTTGGTGAAACCACCGCTTCTCGACCTTCAAAAGGAAAGAGGGACGTGGCGAATAGCGGGCCTCCCCTCCGTATACCCAGGTCCGCCAGCGTGCTTGCCCGCCACACGGGCCGCCCGCAGGGATCTTGTCAAGTTTGTGCAGATACTGGAGCGTTTCATCACCGATCAAGGGCAGAAGCATATTGCCCGCTACCGCGCATTATCCTGGCGGAGATTATCAGCGGCCAGATGCGGTGCCCGTTGCTCCAAGACGCCGAGCTTGTGCGAGATGAAGATGAAGATGCGATGCCGATCCCCTCTTGCAGATCCAGCGGGCAGGTTCAGGATCTG
This sequence comes from Mesorhizobium silamurunense, assembly GCF_014843825.1. Taxonomy (GTDB): domain Bacteria; phylum Pseudomonadota; class Alphaproteobacteria; order Rhizobiales; family Rhizobiaceae; genus Mesorhizobium; species Mesorhizobium silamurunense. The sequence goes on along the minus strand of NZ_JHQR01000001.1, from coordinate 17,540 downwards.
GGCCTACACGAAAGACGTCCAGGGCCGAGACCGTCTCGTCGGCGATGATATGCGAGGCTTGAGGAGCCGCTTCCACGCAATCTGCCGAGCCGCTGGCGCGAGCCAACCAACCGACAGCGCGGACGGGACTTTGGGGGCGACGAGGGGCCTTGGTCATGCCGCTCACGAGGGCCGGCCAGGAGCTTAGGGCCATCTCGGCGCTAGATGACCAAAATATGGATACTGCATTTGACGCAAGCCAGCAGGTGATCAATCTTGGACTGGAATGAAATTACAAAATGGTGGCAGTCTGCGCCGGCATATTCTTCCGCGCAGGCGAGTATATACGAACCACTCTCATGTTCGCCGTTTCAAGCCGCAGGTGTGAAAAATCGTTCGCTTGCTTTGGCAAGCGTTGTGGTGAAATGGCTGCCCTGGGCAAAGCAGGAGGCACGGTCATGAGACGACGGTTGATCATGCTCTGATACGCGGGTTGGTTACCGCAGGACCTGATGCGTCGCGGAGCTGCCTCGGTCTAGGATCCAGCGTCGGATGATCCGGCTGATAGTGGTGACGAGGGTTCTCCTGCCGTGACCGTGCCTCCAGCCTTACCAGGCGCAGAAGTCTCAAAACTGTTCGCTCCTCCGTCGATGCCTTTGGTTCATTGCGCGGCGGTCAGTTCGTCGGCCGCGGCACTTGAGCCGCGATGGCCCAGACGAAGCCGGCCAGTTCGCGAGCGATCGCCGTAGTCACGGTGGTGGCCGGCTTGCCGGCTCTGGTGAGCTTGCGGTAACGGCCGCACAGTCGCATCTGAGCCTTCCATGCCGTATCGCGGATCGGCTTGGGCAGCCCCTCCTGTCGGAGCAATTGTTCACGGCTGACCCTTGCAGGGAACCGATAGCTCCAGGCAGCCTCGACCAGCATTCGCCGGGCGGTTCCGTTGCCTGCTTTCGTTACGCCGCCTGACGCCTGGTTCCGCCGCTGGAATGTTCCGAGGGGACCAGACCGAGTAGGCCATGAGCTGCCGGGGGTTCTCAAAGCGCGTGATGTCGCCAAGTTCCGCGATCACGGTCGCGGCCGTCACAAGGGCCATTCCGCGAAGCGCTTGCAGGGCGTGGACCACCGGCGCCAACACCCTGTCCACGAGCAACCGTCAGCCGATCACGACGGGTCGTCGCGGCTTCGATCGTTGACATACAGTCTTCCAGGACGAAGTGGTGGGCGGGCGCTCGAATCGTAGTCCAGCCAGCCAGCGGCGATGCATCTGCGTCCAGGCGGGACGATTGTAGTGGAATCCGTGACGCAACAGAAATCCGGAGAGCTGCTGGCGGGCCTGCCGCAAGCTGCGAACCGCGGCCAGGCGTGCGCGAACCAGATCGCGCATTGCCTCATGGGTAAGGTTGGGAATCCATGCGGGCGTCAGTTCGCCGGCCCGATGCAGCTTCGCCAGATTGATGGCGTCCCGACGGTCCGTCTTGATCCGATCTCCCGGCTTGCGAGGGATCAGCGACGGCGCGACCACCACACAGTCGTGCCTCGCCGCGGCCAGTTGCCGCTGAATGCCGTAGCCGCTCGGTCCGGCCTCGTAGCAGAACCGCAGCACCGCTCCCGGCTTGGAGAGATTGCTCAAAAGGCGACCAAATGCTGTCAATGACCACGGAATCGGGACCCTGCTTTTTCGCGCAAAAGGGACCCCGGGTTTGGTTGGTGCACGCCGGTTAGCGCCCGATCAGGCGAAGCTGGTCAGGGTTGCACAGCCTGATCGGGCGCGGCTGATTAGCTTTCGGACTTCAGCTTTGAGAGCGGCTCTTGAAGCGCCAGGATTCGTTGCCAGTCTCGGCGATCTCGCAGTGATGGGTGAGGCGGTCGAGCAGCGCGGTTGTCATCTTTGCGTCGCCGAAGACGCTCGGCCATTCCCCGAAGGCGAGATTGGTGGTGATGATGACGCTGGTGCGTTCATAAAGCTTCGAGACCAGATGGAAGAGCAGCTGCCCGCCGGCCTGGGCGAAGGGGAGATAGCCGAGTTCGTCGAAGACGACGAAGTCAAGCCGGGTAAGATGATCGGCAATGCGGCCCTGCCGGCCGGCACGGGTCTCTGTCTCGAGCCTGTTGACGAGGTCGACGACGTTGAAGAAGCGCCTGCGTGCGCCGTTGCGGATGAGGGAACGGGCAATGGCGATCGCCAGATGCGACTTGCCGGTGCCTGGCGAAGCAGCGTCATACTGCCGGGTGTCCGGCGCATGAGGTTCGGATCACATATCGCTTTCATCCACGCGCGGGAGATTTCGTCACGGTGATCGGTGTCCGGCGGCATGCTGGCGCCGATCATTTTATTATCCGCCAACCCGATCGCACCTTGGCTCTGCTACCAGCCTGGATGACCAACCCGGCTGGATTGTCATGCGAACTTGTCCAGCATCCGAAGCTTCCGCTTGAGAAGCTCAGCGAACTCCACGCTTTGGTCAGCGCGCACGTAACCTGGCTCAGAGAGGATTCTCTCTCAACGCGAGGAGCCGCAGATGAAGGAGCAGAGACGCAGCCAAGGGGATTTATTCGAACCAACCACGTTGCCGGCGGAGCTTCCGCTCGGGGTGAGGACGACGCTGACGCCACTGCTCCAGCTTCTTCTGGTCGAAGCGGCAGCTCAGGGGACACGAGAGGAGAACGGAGACCGGATCGGCAAGGAGGACGGCAATGACCAAGATTACGTCTGAACACTTAGCTCGGAGCGCGTTCGTTTATGTGCGCCAGTCGACGACCGATCAGGTTCACAACAATCATGAGAGACGTCGGCGCCAATATGCGCTCGCCGATCGTGCTCGCGCTCTCGGATGGAGCGCCGTCGAGGTAATCGATGATGATCTCGGCCGCTCCGGCTCGGGGATCGCACGGCCAGGCTTCGAGAAGCTGCTGGCTGCAATCTGCGAGGGACGCGTGGGCGCCGTGGTTTCGATCGAGGCATCTCGGCTCGCCCGCAACGGACGAGATTGGCACACGCTCCTCGAGTTCTGCGGATTGGTCGATACGCTGATCGTCGATGAGGATGGCGTCTATGATCCCCGTCATCCGAACGATCGCCTCCTGCTCGGCATGAAGGGCACGATGAGCGAGATGGAGCTCTCCCTCTTCCGACAGCGATCGCTCGAGGCTTTGAAGCAGAAGGCGCGCAGAGGCGAGCTTTTTCTCACCGTCGCCGTCGGGTTCCTCAAGGTGCGGCATGACCGAATCGAGAAGGATCCCGATCGACGCATCCAGGAAGCAATCAAGCTCGTCTTCGCCAAATTTGCCGAGTTGCAGACCGTTCGGCAGATCCATCTTTGGATGCGCCAGGAACGCCTACCGCTGCCGGCGATCGGATATGGCCCCGAGGGGCGAACCGTCACATGGAAGCTGCCCGTCTACAACACGCTTCACCACATGCTTACCAACCCAATCTACGCCGGCGCCTATGCGTTCGGGCGCACAGGTAGCCGCATCACGATCGCAGCCGGCCGCAAGAAGGTCGTCCGTGGCTTTCGACGCGAGCGTAGCGCCTGGGAGGCTTTGATCCTCGACCATCATGAAGGATATATTGAGTGGGCCGAGTTTGAGAGGAATCAGCGCCTGATCGCCGATAATGCCAATGGTCAGAGCTTCATGAGCCGCGGAGCCGTGCGCCGAGGAGAAGCCCTGCTTGCCGGTCTTCTTCGTTGTGGCCATTGCGGCCGCAAACTCCATGTCGCCTACAGCGGCGAGAACGGGAGTTCGGGGCGTTATCATTGTCGCGGCGGCCAGCTCAACCATGGAGGCGCTCCATGCATCTCATTTGGCGGCATGCGGATTGATCGCGCCATCGGCGCCGAGGTGATCGAGCGCCTCCAACCATTCGGTGTCGAAGCAGCGATCAACGCCGTGGAGGCGCGGCGGATCGAGAACGCGGAGAAGCGGCGGCAAATCGAGCTCGCCCTTGAGCAAGCGCGCTACGAAGCCGCCCTCGCGCGGCGGCGATATGAGGCCGTCGATCCCAACAATCGCCTGGTGGCGGCTGAACTCGAGCACCGCTGGAATGAGCGCCTGCTTGCGGCGCGCGCGCTGGAAGATGAACGCAACGTGCTTGCAGCCGCTCCGCAATCATCGCTCTCCGCCACGGAACGAGACCGCCTGCTTGCGCTCGGAGCTGACGTCGAGCGGGCCTGGAACAGTTCTGGCGCGACGCCAGCGACCCGCAAGCGGATTATTCGCACGTTGATCGACGAGATTGTTGTTCGCATCGAGGAAGATGCTCTCAATCTCGTCATTCGTTGGCAAGGCGGCGATCACACGCCTTTGCGCGTGCGCAAGAACCGCGCCGGCCAGCATCGGTGGGGAACCGACGCTGACGTCGTAAAACTCGTGGCCGTATTGGCTCGACAAATGCCGGATCAAGCAATCGCGGCGGTGCTCAACCGGGCTGGCAAGAAGACCGGCAAGGGCAATGGTTGGACCCGTTCCCGCGTGTGCTTCCTGCGCAATCACCGCCGCATTCCACCGTACCGAGAGGGCGAGCGTGCCGAACGAGGTGAAGTAACGCTCGAGGAGACGGCCAAAATCCTCAACGTCGAAGCAACGGTCCGGCGAATGATCCAGGAGAAGCTTCTGGCGGCCCGTCAGTATTGCAAAGGCGCGCCATGGGTGATCCAAACAGAGACCTCGATCGTGAAGACCTGCAACGCATCGCTGATGCGCGACGTTCACGACGGCCGCCGTCCGAGGATCCACGTCAAAATAGCTTGGCTTTATAAGGCGATAGCGAGATGAGCATTATGAATCGAGATCGGTCCCGCCGACCAGAACCACGTTGCGCTGATCGGCGACGAAGGCGCCGGCGGCGAGGTCGTGGATCAGGCTCTCGTCCACCGGCGAGCCGGCAAAATCGAAGTCTTCGATATCCTTGGCCAGCGGAAGCTTGGCGACGGTGAGCTGGTATTTTATGGAGCGGGCCTGCTTCTCCGATATCTCGGCCTGCAACAGATTGCCGACGATCTTCGGCGGTTCGTGCTGCCGCTTGATGGCGACGCCCATGATCTCGTCATAGGCCGCGCGCATCCCGAAGAGCTTCAGCGCTCCCATCAGATCCAGAACCTCGGTACGTTCCATGGCTGTTTGTCCTCCTGAGACTGTCATAGCGGGCGCAGTCGGCGATGGGCTCATGAGCCAGCTCCAGCGCCTGGGGAATGGAAAGGATCGTGCCGGCGCCGGATCGCGGCTGCGGGCCAGGATGTGAGGATCACCGCCGCCGATGAGACGCCGTGCTCGAGGGCTTCCTGGCAGGCAGCCTCGACCGCGCTCAATCCGTCGGTGAGCACGCAGGTGAGGATCGGCACCATCTGCCGGTCGCCGTCATCAACCGCCTTGAGCTTGCGGCGCACCTTCTCCATTGCCGACGGCAGGACCCAGCCAAGGAATGGCGCGCCGTTGCGCAATCCGCCCGGCTTGCGGGCCAGCACCAGTACGTAATGCCAGGGATCGTAGATGACCTCGTTGCGGCCGAAGCAGCGGGCATGCTCGCCCACGACCACGCCGTCCTGGCGGATAATGATCCGGTCGGCATAGGCATGGATCTCGACCGGCCGGCCGGCGCTCGACAGGACGGAATATTTGTTGTTGTCGAAGCGCACCGTGCAGGTCTTCGACACCGAGGCGGGAACGCAGTGGAAGCCGTCGAAGCGCCCGGCCTAGGGAATGAAGCTGGCCCGCTCTTCCTCGAACACGTCCCATATGGCGCGTTCGCCCTGCTCGGGATGCCGATGCGTCCTGGCATAGGAAACGCATTTGTCGGCCGGCCAGCCGTTCAGGTCCTCCAGCGTCTTGAAGCGCAGCCTCGGAGTGAAGAAGCGCTCGCGCACCAGCCCGACCTGGTTCTCGACCTGACCCTTCTCCCAGCCGGACGCCGGCGTGCAGGCCTCCGGCTCGACAAGGTAATGCCCGCACATCTGCGCGAAGCGGCGGTTGTAGCGGCGATCCCTGCCGATGAAGATCGCGTCCACCGCCGTCTTCATGTTGTCGTAGATGCCGCGCGTGCAGGCGCCGCGGAAGAAGCTGAATGCCCGGTCATGGGCGTCGAACACCATCTCCTGCGTCTCGCGCGGATAGGCGCGCACGAAGAACATACGGCTGTGGCAAAGCCGCATGTGCGCCACCTTCACGGTGACCGTCACGCCGTCGAGCAGAACGATCTCGTGGCTCCAGTCGAACTGGTAGGCCTCGCCCGGCGCAAAGCTCAACGGAATGTAGGCTTCGGCCGCCGCACCGCCGCGATCCGCCTCCCAACTCTGAGCGTGCCGCCACACCTAACTGTAGCTGCCGTCATAGCCGAGGCCGCGAAGCTCCTCGAAGATGCGGATCAGCGTCAGCCGCTCCCGCTGAGACTTGGCCGCATTCGCCGACAGCAGCCGATCCAACTCGTCGCGCCAGGCGCCCATCCGGGGATAGGGCTGATGCTTGCGTTCGTAGCGGAACTCCGTCTCGTCCGAACGCAGCACCTTGCGCACTACCTTGCGGGAGATCTTCAGCTCCCGGCAGATCGCCTTGATCGTCTTCCCCTGCACCAGCGACAGCCGGCGAATCTTTCCATCATCGAGCCGGCGACCTCGTCAGGCGAATGCTCCAGTGTCGCGATCAAATCCTAGGGAGGGCAAGGCATCGAGCCCCTAGGGTGGTCCGTTCCGCCAAACCGGTACCGCCGATGTCCGAACAAGCGAGATGGCTCGCTGCGAACCTCCAGCATTAGCAGCCGGCAAGTACAAGCTGCCCGAGCAAGGCAATTGCAGCACATCGATATCGAACCGGGCCCTGAGCAGAACCGAAACCCGCAATACCACCGCAACTCCGTCGTATCGGCGAGCACGTCCCGCCATTCGGGCATCTGCGCGCGCGGCCCATTTCTCCTACCTACTACGCTCTGATACCTGTCGGTACAGAGGCCCGCATTCAGCCGGGCGTAAGTGCTCAAACAATTTCACAGACCGAGCACTCGGAATGGAGAACAGATGAATTAAAATAGACGCCGCAGCGCAGCCGATGTGATCACTGCGAAATCGAACTCAATCTGATCACTCCAACGTCGTTCTCGATGGCCATCTCGGTCCCAAATGGCTTCGAGAGCTTCTGTAGGCGCTCCAGAATAGCTTTGGCATGAGCTGTTGGGGCGAGCTGCGGGATGCCCCGGTTGGCAAACCTCTTTGAGAAACCGAGCTCGATCGGATATAGCCGCAATTCGACAAGCTGGTTCTGTTCGAAGCGGCTGACGGTGATAACACTCTCATAATACACTGGGGCGGAGAGCGCCCCATAGAACAGCCCTTCTCCAAGTGGGTACCCTTTCGCCTCCTCGTCGACTGTCACCTCGGCATCCGTATCGACTCGTGGGTCTTTTCCGTAAGCTTCGAACATGTCAGCCCCGGCGGGCGTCCGGAGGTCGTCGTAGAAGAAATTCCCCAAGCTATAAAATATCGGCCGGCCCTTGTAGATCTCGATGCCTCGCAACAGATGCGGTCCGTGTCCGACATATGCGTCCGCCCCGGCATCAATCATTTGGTGGGCAAACGATTGTTCGTAATCAGCCGGTTCCTGGCTCCAATTCCCGGGGTGGTGACAGTGGTTCGTGACGATGCAGAAGTCGGAGAACTGCTTGCCCTGGCGAACGTTTCGTAGAATGTCGGCGACATCGCGCGGGTTTGCTTCGTAGCAGTAGCCGGCCTTGTTGCCTGTCTTGTATGTCGTCCCACCGACCATGACCCGGCTCGGATCCGTTTCGCCGGGCTTGTAGTCTGGCAACGCATCACGTACCCGCCTCAAACTCTCAAGCATCTCCGGCGGCACGACGATGCTTTGGGCCAAACGAAGGGCATTGAGCCCTGGTCTGCCGGGAGCCTGGCCGGCGGAATCGCACGCTCGAGACATAGGCGCAAACGATGTAGCCAATGACACCAATGCCGCGCGACCGCGTGCGGTCTCCAAAAAGCGAGCGGCGCCAGCTTGTGCGAGATTCTCGCCCGCACCTGCATGGACGATACCGCTCTCATCCAGCACCCGGCTCGTCTCGCGCATGCCTTCAAGACCCCAGTCAAGTGTGTGGTTGTTCGCGCGACCGACGATGTTGAACCCCATCGCCTTCAAATCAGGTCCCAGTTCCGGCACGCTGATGTGATACGCACCGCCGTGCTCAGCCTCCGGACTTCCTTTGAACGATCGGATATCGAAGATCAGGGTTTCCATGTTGCCGAAAGTGACATCCGCATCACAAAGTATCTGGACGATGTCGCCGAAGCCGGGATGTTCGTATTTGGTCAGCGGTCGCGATACGATGAGATCGCCGACTGCTACCATTGTGAAGCCGTCCGCGACGTTCGTTGCAACCGAACCGACCGTATCATAGTTGGCACCCTGTTGCCCCAGATGAGAATCGATCTGGTGTGTATATTCTTTCATAGTTCTTTTCTCTTCTTTTCGCTGCATTTGGAATACACTCGGTGGTCGTGTCAGCGGTGCACTCGAGAAGCTCGAGCGGAAAGAGTTTCTGACATAGCCACAGGATAGAGCGGACAATCGCCCGCTTCAGCCAGCCGGCCCGGGATGTCTGTAGCCGGAGCGCGAACATGACAGGCCACGACGCGCCCGTCTGGCATCGGCACCAGGGGCGGCACATCGATGCGGCAACGCTCGACAGCGAGCGGGCAGCGAGGGTGAAATGCGCATCCGCTCGGCGGATTGATGGGGCTTGGCACCTCGCCCTCGACGGGCGCCTCCAGACGTATCCGCGTCGGATCTGGAACCGGAGCGGCCGCAATCAGCGCCTCGGTGTAGGGATGGACCGGTTTCGCGAAGAGCGCCTCGCTCGGGGCGAGCTCCACGATCCGCCCCAGGTACATGACGGCAACGCGATGCGCGATATGCTCCACGACGCCGAGGTCATGCGAGATGAAGACGAAGGCGATGCCCATCTGCAGCTGGAGATCCAGAAGCAGATTCAGAATCTGCGCTTGCACGGACACGTCAAGGGCTGACACCGCTTCGTCGGCGATGATAAGAGAGGGGTTGAGCGACAGGGCGCGTGCAATGCCGAGCCGCTGGCGCTGACCGCCCGACAACTCAGACGGGAGCCTGTGCATCATCTCAGGCGACATTCCGACCTTTCGGAGAAGGTCAGCGGCAAGTGCCTGGCGCTGCTTCCGGCTGAGGCGTTCAAAATTCTCGACAGGCTCCGCAATAATTTGCCCGGCCGTGAGGCGCGGGTTCAGCGACGAGTAAGGATCCTGAAAGACCATCTGCATCCGACGGCGCCACGCGTGGAGCGCGTCCTTCTTGAGGCCCGCAATGTCGGTCCCGTCGATCATTACGCGCCCACTAGTCGGCTGCACGAGCCGCATCAGGAGCCGCGCCACGGTGGACTTGCCGCAGCCGGATTCGCCGACGATGCAAAGCGTCTCGCCCGCCTCGACGGAAAAGGATACATCCTCCACCGCCCGGATCACCGGAATGCTTTTCTTGAAGATTCCCGAGCCAAGCGGATAGTGCTTGGTCAGATTTTCGACTTTCAGCAAAGGACCGTTCATGCGCCCATCACCTCTTCGGCGCGCCAGCAAGCTGCGGCATGGCTCGACCCGACATCACGCAGGACGGGCGTCTTTTCGCGGCAAATGTCGATAACGAACGGGCAGCGAGGAGCAAAGCTGCACCCGAAAATGGGCTCGCGCAGACTTGGCACGATGCCGGGAATTTCCGGAAGGCGGGGCTGTCGGCCGCGCCGTCGGTCAGGCACGGATCGCATGAGGCCCTGGGTGTAGGGATGCGCCGGACGCGCAAACAAATCTATCACGTTCGCTTGTTCTACGATCTGGCCAGCATACATCACGATCACGCGTTGGCATGTCTCGGCTACAACGCCCAGATCATGCGTGATGAACATGACGGCCGTTCCCGTGCGCTCTTTCAGATCGACGATCAGCCGCAGTATCTGCGCCTGGATGGTGACATCGAGGGCTGTCGTCGGCTCGTCGGCAATCAACAGTTCCGGCGAGCAGGCAAGGGCCATGGCGATCATGGCGCGCTGGCGCATACCGCCCGACATTTCATGGGGATAGTTGTTCACGCGGCGCTCGGGATCGGCGATGCGGACGAGACGAAGCATCTCTTCGGCCTTTTCCATGGCTACGGAGCGCGACGCTTTCGCGTGGATCTGCACCGCCTCGGCGATCTGATGGCCGACCGTATAGACCGGGTTCAGGCTCGTCATCGGCTCCTGGAAGATCATGGCGATCTGGTCGCCGCGGATCTTTCGCATCTCCCGATCGGACAACTCAAGCAGGTCGCGACCGTGGAAGCGGACCTGGCCGCCGACGGTCCTGGCGGTCAGCTTCGGCAGCAGCCGAAGGATGGAGAGGGCAGTGACGCTCTTTCCGCATCCCGATTCACCGACGACACCAAGCGTTTCGCCTTTCTTGACCTGGAAGCTGATGCCGCCCAGGGCGCGGGTGACGCTGTCTTCGCCGTAAAAGTGGGTTTCGAGGTTTCGCACGTCGAGAAGCAAGTCGTTCCCTGCGATTTGATGCAGCTGCATATCAGCGCCTCCGCTTGGCGCGAGGATCGAACAGGTCGCGCAGCCCATCCCCAAGCAGGTTGACGGCAAGGACCGTGACGGCAAGGCAGATACCGGGGGCGAAGATCGTCAATGGGGCCATGGCGAGATACAGGCGCGAACTGGCGATCATGTTGCCCCAGCTCGGAATCTCGGGCGGCACGCCCACGCCGAGAAAGCTCAGCCCCGCCTCCGTCATGATCGCGTTGGCGCAGACGGTAGCGCCCTGGACCATAAGCGGCGGAATGGTGCTGGGCAGGATATGTCGCCACAGCACCTTGGGCAGGCGCGCCCCGCCGCAGAGCGCGGCCTCCACATAGGGACGCTCCCGAACACCCAGAACCACCGAACGAACCAGCCGGGCGACGGCTGGCGTCTCGGGTATCGCGATTGCCACGATGAGGATGCCGATTCCCGGTCCTGTCAGAGAAATGAGCGCAATGGCTAGCAGAATCGTCGGAATCGACATCAGGCCGTCCATGACACGCATGACGACGTTGTCGAAGCTGCGGCTGTAGCCGGCGATGACGCCGATCAGAAGCCCGGCAAAAGCCGCGCTCGCTGCCGACAGCAATCCCACCATGAGGGAGATCCGGGCGCCGAAGATCGTCCGCGCAAACACATCCCGGCCCAGATTGTCGCTCCCGAACCACATTTCGGCGGAGGGCGGCTGGAGGCGCTTGAATGGATCCATGTTCACTGGATCGCCGGCGCAAAGTGGGGCAGCGAGCGCCAGGATGATCAGAAGTGCCAACAGGCCGCTGCCTGCACTGACCAGCGGATGACGCCTTGTTAGACGGGGAACGTCAGATATTCGCAGGCGGCCCGTAGGGACGTATTCAACTGGTGCGGAGAGGAGCGTCATGATCAGTACCGGATGCGGGGGTCGACAAGGGTGTAGGAAAGATCGACCGCAAGATTGATAAGGACGTACAGACCCGAAACCAGGATGAGCACACCTTGAATGATGGGATAATCGCGGTTGTTGATTGCATCGACCACCAAACGACCGACACCAGGTATGTTGAAAACCGTTTCCGTGATGACGACACCGCCAATCAGACCTGCGAAACTTAAGCCGATCACGGTGAGGATCGGGACACCTGCATTCTTCAGTGCGTGGTGGAAAAGCATGGAATAGGCCGACGCGCCCTTAGCAGCGGCTGTTCGCATATAGTCTTCAGATAGAACTTCCAGCATGCTCGCCCGCGCGATCCGGGCGATGAAAGCAATGTAGGGAACACTCAAAGTAACGGTCGGCAGGATCAGGTGGACAACCCATGGCCCGAAGCCATGGTCGATAGGCTGGTATCCTTGGACGGGCAGCCAACGTATCCTGATCGCGAACAAATATATAAGAAAGAAGCCGACGACAAACACCGGGACAGAAAAACCAAGTGTCGCGAATGCCGTCAGGATGCGATCAACAAGGCCCCCAGAGCGCCACGCCGCAAGGACGCCGAAGGAGACCCCAATCGTCACCGAAAGGATGATCGTCAGGAGAGATAGGGAGATGGTCGGCTCCAGGCGCTGCGAGATCAGTTCGAGAACGGGTCGGCCCGTGAAAATTGAGGTCCCAAGATCGCCGCCTAGGATGCCGAGCGCCCAATGGACGAACTGAATGGCCAACGGCTGATTGAGTCCCAGCTGTTCTCGAATGCCGGCGATCATCTCTGGCGTCGCCCTAGGGCCGGCGATGATGTCCGCCGGATCGCCGGGCGCGAGCCTGAGAAGCAGGAAGACGAAGACGCCGACCATCACCATGACAGCGACGGTCGAGACCACTCGGCGAAGGATATATGTGGCCATTGCTCAAGCCTTCTGCATATTCCACACTGGGGTACAATCTGGCATATCGATGAGGCCAGTGAGCGCCTTGCGGTGCGAGGCTGACGAAAGAGCTTCGCCCAGCAGAACGGTACCGACAGAATTCCAATATGCTCTTTGCATCTTGCGAGCCAGCGATTTGCGCTCTTCGAGCGATTCAACAACGCTCCATTTGGCCCGAAGAGCCTCATACTCGTCATCCTTTGGCCAGTACCAGCCGTTCTCGCCATTCGCGCTCAGAGTAGGGTTCCCAACCGGATCTCCGCGGGCGACATCGGACTCGTTCGTGATGAATATGCCCCAGCCGCCGTTGTCAACGGAGCCCTTGTTTGCCCGGCGCGCGACAAGCCCGCCCCAGTCACTCGGCGCAAGCTCGGCATTCACCCCAATTTTGCGTAGCGCAGCCGCAAGTAACTGAGCCATGTTGTCGGCGGCTGCCCAATCCGTAGGGTCGAGAATGACGACCTTCTCGCCCGCGTATCCGGCTTCCTGCTTGGCCCTTTCCGGATCTCCCCCCTTCTTAAACCATCCCGTAGTTTCTTCGTTGGAATAAGGCGTGCTGTTTCCAAATACCGAAGTGACGGAGTTGATATATTTTGGGGGATACGTAGTACGCATCACCGCCTCCTGGTCAATCAGGTGAAGCATCGCTTGGCGCGCCTTGACGTTGTCGAACGGCTTCAGCAGACAATTCATGCGCATAAAAAATACGCTACCTGACTTGCGCACCTGGAGTTCCAGGTTGGGATCGCTCTCGATCAGCGCCCAAAGATCAGCAGATGGCGATTCGATGTAGTCTATCTCACCCGACTGTAGCGCCGCGAAAGCCGTCTGCTGATCGGCGATATTCTCCCTTATGACGCGATCAACATTGACGACCTTCCCACCGGCCAATCCGTCGGGCGCCGCCTTGCGCGGTGCGTATTTATCATTGCGGTCATAGGTGAAGCTCGCGCCCGGCTTGGCAAGTGCTTCATTGAACTTGAATGGTCCCGATCCGATATTCGCGGTCACCTGTTCGGTTGCGGGCCGATCTGCATCCTTCTCACGCATCATGAACGGGACCGGTCCAGCCAGTTTCGCCAGCAGATCGAGCAGAAGCCCCAGCGGCTCCTTGAGAGCGGCGGTGAAAGTCTTATCATCCTTTTTCCGAAATATCCTTGGCCCGCGCCATGACAAGTTGCCCGCCGGGATCCACCTGGCCCCAGCGCCGGATCGAGGCCACACAGTCCGCCGCAGTGACGGAGGTGCCGTCGTGCCAGCTAAAGCCATCCCGGAGCTCGAACACATAAAGCTTTTTGTCGTCTGAAACGCTCCACTTGCCCACCATTTGCGGCTGAGGCATGAACTTGGAATCAAGCGCAAACAGTGTGTCGTAAATCGCTAAGCCGTGGGTGACGGTTCCGATATCCGTCGTCAAGATCGGATCGAAGACGCTGAGGTCACTCATCACCATTCGGACTGTCCGAGCGTCGGCTGGCAATGTCTGTGCCCGCAGAACTGATGGGATCGATACAGCCGCTCCGGCGGCCAAACCCGCCTTGATGATTTCGCGTCGAGAGATCGTCATGTTCCATTTCCCCTTTTTGGTTTGTGGCTCAAACGATCCGCGCCTAACTGCTGGATGGAGCGGCTTTCATTTCGAGGTTGTCGATCGGATCCTTAGGCGCACGCTGTAACCTTGATTCCGCCCTCGGCGTGGTCCGACGTCACATCAGCTTCAAGGTCGCCGTTCCCTGTCACCACAGTCGATCAACTTTCGGATGTTGTCCGCGGATCGCAACGAAGCCCCACCTGCACCCCGGCGGAAACTCGCCAACAGTGATGCGTCTGTGGTTCATCAAACAAGCTCATCGTCTCCTCCGCTTGCGATTGTTCTTTGGTTTATTGGTGGATTTTCAATTGGCGAAAGGCTTGCGTCAAATTCAGTGTGTGTATTGAGGTCATCTGGTTTCGAGATAGACGCAGGACGTCATAAGGCCGAGTACGGCGCGGGGCACCGCTGGGTCGGTATTGCATCCGTTCGCGCGGCCACAGTCGCCTCGCGTCCCCCGTCTCAGGCGGCAAAGAAGGATGTCGCAGCTGCACCTGGTTTGGAGTCACAATAATCTGGATTGATCGGGAGGGGGACGCCTCGCGATGTCCCCCCCACGCCACCGGGCATACAGGCCCGTACCACGGCGGTTCGACGCGGGAGGCGGCGCGTCGCGTCCGGATCGGGATTTCAACGGCCGGAAGTTGGTATCGCCGCTAGCTAAAGACCGCGAGACACAAGCGCGTAAGCAGGGCCAGCCGTCGCGTTCGAAGCTCGATGCCCATGAGGCCTTTGCTCCACGCTTCCTTCAGACACCACCTCGCGGTAAATGCCCTTGCGCTTTGCTAAGCCTACACCTCCATCAGGTTGGCTATTCGACGGATCCGAAACCCACGACCCGATCTCGCGGCTTCTCGAAAAACGGGCGGTGTAGCGACATCTGTGGGTCGCACTGCAAAAGCTGCGGCAGGTCAGCTGCACACCGCGTTTACGAGCATAGTGCGCTGTCTCGGATCAGAAAATCGCGGACACGATGCGGCAGTAATAGGTTCTGCTGTTCTTCACTCTTCACTCTTCACTCTTCACTCTTCACTCTTCACCCTTCGCTGGAACGAAGCATATCGTCGAACCGCGCTACCGCCTCACAGATCGCCTCTGCGTCCGTCGTGTCATTCTCCTGCCGCTTGACATATGGCATCATCCGAGACGCTGGCATCAGTCGCACCTCGTGGCCGAGTCCCGCCAGAAGTCGCGCCCAATGGTGTCCTGTCGCGCAAGCTTCGATGCCGATCGGGCATGGCAAAGCTTCGAAAAATCTAACAACGTCATCGCGCCGAAGCTTTCGACGAAGGACAACTGCTCCGGCAGCATCGATGCCATGAAACCTGAAAAAAAGACCTTGGCGATATCCAAACCGATTGTGGCAATCTCTTCCATGGACGGCTCTCCCTCATGTGACTTTTGAAAGCCACACCATGGCACTTCGATGCAGAGAGCGGAGATCAGTTTGTGAAAACATTATTTAGGAGGTTAAACCTTCAGAGAAGCTTTCGTAGCCCACATTTAACTCAATGATAACCTTACGCGTCGGTGGGACGTGTTATAGCTTTGGTGATGCCAGCTGACAACGGCGCGCAGAGCTTTAGCCTTGCAGCCGGCAGCTTTGTCCACCAGTGACAACATCCGGCGCAGTATGCCTGAGGAGCCGAGACCATGGAACGTCCGCCGATGACTGCGGTCCCTCAGCTTGGAGGGTTGGCAACCAAAATGTCCGACCAGTTTTGCCCGTCGCATTTCCCGGCGACAACCGGCGATGCGATTGCGGTCGAATTCGGCCGACTTCTCGACCAGACCGATGGTGTTGCTCAATCCGATCAGTTGTTCGATCTATTGTCTGCCTTTGCCCTGAATTTTGATTGCCCGTGGATCTCTTATGGCTCCCTTTTACCTGACCAAAGAGTTTCAAAGCCGGTCCGACGCGATCCAGAGGTCATGCTGAATTATCCTGATGAATGGCAGAAACGCTATTTCGAAATGAGCTATTATAGAATTGACCCCATCATCAAGACGAGTCGAAAGCGCGTGGGCGCCTTTCGATGGAGTGAGGTGTACAACGACGCAAGCACGACTGAAACCGAACGGCGCGTTTTCGACGAGGCTGCGACGTTCGGCTTAAGGTCAGGCATCAGCGTTCCGTTGCACGGCCCCGATGGCAACTTTGCGATCATGAGCTTTGCTCAACACCGGGACCGAGAACTCCAAAATAGAACAGTCACATACTTGGAACTTGCCGCGCTTCGTTTCCATCTGAGAGTTGCGAAGTTCGCGAATTCGAGTGGCAGGGAGGAGGCTCCTGGCCTTTCCCTAAGAGAAAGGGAGTGTATTTTCTGGACAGCGAGAGGGAAATCGTCGTGGGAAATAGGAAAAATTTTGGGAATTTCCCTAAACACCGTCAATTTCCATTTAAAAAACGTAATGCGAAAAATGGATACTGCGAGCAGAACGGTCGCTGCTATACAAGCCGTAAACTTGGGAATTATCGAATTGTAAAAGCGGCTGACATGCCGCTGAACTTTTATCCGGCGGCGATTAGAGCCTCGGCCCTTTCTGTCTCGCCGTAGGGGCGCCGGTTGTGGTGATGCTTCCGGTATAGGCTGCCGGTGACCTGAGACCCTTCTTCTCTATTCGGCGGGTTGAGGTCAAGCGCTGCGCTACCGAGCTTTCAGTGTCTCCGGCATTTTGACGTCTTTCGCAGGGCCTTGCTTCTCTTCGGGATCGGCGTTTCGCCCTCCCAGTATGAGGGGCAGGAGAATGAGGCGGCACAATCTATCTAATGAACGTCTTGATCGCATGTTGCAATCAGTGCGAGTGTCTCAGCGAACTCGCCTCATCCATCGCCCGCCGACAGGCGCTGCCATTGGGATGGCGACAAATCCCGCGCGATCTGTTCGGCACTTCCGCCGATCCGGGGTTTGTCTGCCCAGGACATGAAGAGATGGTCGCAACTGACGCCGAGCACATAGCCCTTGCCGGCGCGCCGCAGCGCCGCCTCGATCTGACCCGTGCCATAGACGCTGTCCGCCGCCACCCAGGCAAAGGGCACCTTGGCGGCCAGGGCACGCTCGATCATCGCCAGCGCCAATTGTGGCTTGGTCGCAAACTTCGTGTCCGGCGGGACATGGGCCGCCTTCATCCTTGCCGCATCGTCCGTCCAGGTCTTGGGCAGATAAAGAGCTCGATCGATGAAGGCATGCCCATGGCGCGAGGCGTAGGTGGCGAAGACGCCGATCTGGCAATTGGTGATCTTGCCCGCCGAACCGGTATATTGGCGCGCCTCGCCGCACGACTTCTTGCCTTGCTTCAGGAAACCGGTCTCGTCGACGACCAGTACGGCTTGGTCGTCCGCCAACGTCTCCAACGCATAATCGCGCACCACGTCTCGCAGCGCGTCCGCATCCCACCGGCTGCGAAAGAGCAAGTCCTGCTGGCGCCAAGGGCCTTTGTCGCCAGCCGCTTCCGCTCGCATCCACCCTGTCTAGCGCGGCTCACTACCAAGCAAGCCGTCAATGAAAGCCTGTGACCTTGCCCCTCTGATCTAATCCGGTT
>NZ_JHQR01000205.1 GCF_014843825.1 Mesorhizobium silamurunense | reverse complement strand
GGCCGCATGGCGCGCGCGGATCGCGGCCGAACCCGATCGGTTGATCGAGGTGGTACGCCGCGAACCGCTGTTCCAGTTGCTTGCCGAACGCGGCTACAGCTGGCGCGACGCCAACACGCTCGACCGGCCGACCCAGCGGCGCGCCGCCGGCGATCCGACGCCGATCGGCCGCATCGACTGGTTCTTCACCCGTGACCTGGTGGCAAGCGCGCCGGCCACTTTGCCGGCACTGTTGCCCGATGGCAGCCCGAGCGCCGAGCATGACGCGATCGTCGTGACCGTTCACCTTGAATGACGGCTGGTCAGGCGCCGCACAATACAACCTGAGAGGCCCGCTGCAGTTGCGGGCGCGCTAATCGATTCTTCAGTCGTCGAGCCCTAATCAATCTCGACTTGATTGATGCGGGAAGATCAGGTGAAGCAAGATGTTGACCGTCTATAATTGTATCGTGCATGAGCACGATCTGAGATTGGTCGCGCTTGCGGCGCTGATCTGCGGAATTTCGTCTTTTTCTGCGGTCAATCTTCTTCGCCATGTCCAGCAATCGACCAGTCGAAATCGCTATGCCTGGCTGCTGATTGCGGCCACGGCCACCGGATTTGGCATATGGGCGACGCATTTCATCGCCATGGTCGCCTTCACGCCGGGAATACCCAACGCCTATAACGCGGAGCTCTCCGCGCTGTCGCTGGCCGCTTCCGTCATCCTGACCGCCGCGGGAATGTGGATCGCCACCATACGCGGCGGCATCGATCACTACCTTGTCGGCGGCGCCGTGCTCGGCGCCGGCATCGCAACGATGCATTATACGGGCATGGCAGCGTTCGAGGTCCAGGGCAGGATCGTCTGGAATGAGCTGCTCGTCGCGCTTTCGCTGGTGGCGGGCGTCACGCTTGCATCGCTTTCGCTGATCGTCGTGCTGCGGCGACCGTCGACCCTGGCGACGATCGCCGCCGCCGTCCTTTTGACGCTGGCGATCTGCACCCTGCATTTCATCGCCATGGCGGCTGTCTCGATCTACCCGGACTCATCGATAGAGATCTCGCAATTCACGATCGCGCCGATGTCGCAGGCCTTCGCCGCCGCCACGGCAAGCATCATCATCCTGGTGCTCTCGGCCGCCGCGCTCCGCATCGATCTGCGCTTCCGCCGCCACCGGGTCGAGGCCGAACGCATGCATGGGCTGGCGAATGCCGCCGTGGAAGGGCTGATCGTCTGCGACGGCAGCCGCATCGTCAGCGCCAACGACAGCATCGCGGCGCTGAGCGGCATCGCCGCCGGCACGCTGAACACGATGACGCTTGGCGATCTCTTCGGCGAGCGGATCGCCTCCAGCATCGCCGGCGGCAACGCGCAGGCGCAGGAAGCCGAGCTGCGCAGCCTGGACGGCACCCGGATCCCCGTCGAGCTGATCGCCCGCAGCATCGACTATTGCGGCAAGCCCCACAACGTCGTCGCCGTCCGCGACATACGCGAGCGCAAGAAGGCCGAACAGGAGATCATTCGCCTCGCGCATTTCGACCCGCTGACCGGGCTTGCCAATCGCCGCAGCTTCACCGGCCGGCTCGAAGCCGAGATCGCCGCGGCGGGCGGCAACGGCAAGGGCGGGCAGCTCGCGCTCATGCTTCTCGACCTCGAC
This sequence comes from Mesorhizobium silamurunense, assembly GCF_014843825.1. Lineage (GTDB taxonomy): Bacteria > Pseudomonadota > Alphaproteobacteria > Rhizobiales > Rhizobiaceae > Mesorhizobium > Mesorhizobium silamurunense. Next base: position 8,752 of record NZ_JHQR01000205.1, on the reverse strand, counting down.
CGGTTCAAGGAAGTGAACGACCTCTTCGGTCACGCCGCCGGCGACGCCGTGCTGCAAAGGGTGGCGCAATGCGCTTCGAGCGTGCTCCGCCAAGGGCAGATGCTCGCCCGCCTCGGCGGCGACGAGTTCGCCATCATCGCCCCGAACCTTCCCGATCCGCAGGCAGCCGGCCGCATCGCCGAGGCGGTGCTTTCCAAGCTGCGTCAGGAGAGCCAGCTGTCGCCCGGCGGTGAGCTGGTGTCGGCGAGCATCGGCATCGCCCTTTGCCCGCTGGATGCCGACGAGCAGGCGGCGCTGGTCAGCCATGCCGATACGGCGCTCTACCGCGCCAAGGCCGAGGGCAAGGACACCTACCGCTATTTCGAGGCTTCGATGGGTGCGGAGACGCGCGACAGGCGCGCCATGGAGCATGATCTGCGCCAGGCGGTGGCGCGCGGCGAGTTCCGGCTGGTCTACCAGCCGCAGAAGGAGATCAGCAGCGGCAAGATGATCGGTTTCGAAGCCTTGATCCGCTGGCATCATCCCGAACGCGGCAATATCCCGCCGTCCGTTTTCATTCCTGTGGCCGAGGACAGCGGCGGCATCGCCCAGATCGGCGAATGGGTGCTGGCGACGGCTTGCGGGGAAGCCGCGCGTTGGAAAAATCCGCTGACGATCGCCGTCAACGTCTCGGCGGTGCAGCTCCACAACCCGAATTTCAGCCGCAAAGTGCACGAGATCCTTCTCCGCACCGGTCTTGCGCCTGGCCGGCTGGAGCTTGAAGTGACCGAGACGGCGCTTATCAAGGATATGCCGCGGGCGCTGGCGACCTTGCGGCAGGTCAAGGCGCTTGGTGTCCGCGTCGCGATGGACGATTTCGGAACCGGCTATTCGTCCCTGTCCAACCTGCGCGCCTTCCCCTTCGACAAGATCAAGATCGACGGGTCCTTCATCAAATCGGTCGACAGGAACGGCCAGGTCGCGGCCATCGTGCGCGCCGTGCTGGGGCTGGGGCGCGGCCTCGGCCTGCCGGTTCTGGCCGAAGGCGTCGAGACGCTCGACGAATTGCGCTTCCTCGATGCTGAGGACTGCGAGATCGGCCAGGGATACTATCTCGGTAGGCCAGGCCCGATCGAAACCTTCAGCGAGCTCACCGGCGTGCCGGCGCCGGCTGCCAACGATCGCGTCATGTCGCGCGGCGGCAGCATTCTGATGCTGGAACCGGCCGCAGCATCGCGCTCGATCTGACGGTTATTCGATCCAAGGTCAGCGACGCAAACCCGGCTTCACTCGTTCGGGATCACGGTCCGAGCGCGGCTTCCACCAGCCGCTTGGCGTCGGGGCTCGACCATTCCGCCGGGCCGTTCATATGCGCGATCAGGCAGCCTTCGCCGTCGATCAGCATGGTGACGGGCAAACCCAGCGCCAGCCCGCGCGTCTTGACCTCGTTGAACAAAGCTATCGTCGGATCCCGATAATAGCCGAGCGTCTCGACGCCGATTTCCCTGAGGAATTTCTTCGGCTTGGCGTCGTCTCCGGTGTCGACATTGACCGCGACGACCTCGAAGGCGTTGCCGCCCTTTTCCTTCTGCAGCGCATCAAGCGCCGGCATTTCGGCGCGGCAGGGCGCGCACCAGGTCGCCCAAAGATTCAGCAGCACCGTCTTGCCGGCATGGTCGGCGATGGTCATCGGCTTGCCGTCGGGTCCGTTGAAGGCAAGGCTCTTCAGCGATTGCGGCGGGTCCGCGGGCTGCAGCGCCGCGACCTGGCCGACGGCCTTTGCCGCGACCTGCCTGGCATGCTCGGCCTTGGCCTTGCAGGCGACGTCGTCCTTGCCGTCGGCACGCGCGGCGGCCTGGGACGGGGCGTTGTTGCCAGAACCGCTCTCGCTGACATATACCGCGACCGCGCCGGCCAGCACGCCCGCCACCAGGGCGGCGAGGATGAGGCGCGGGGCCGGGAAGAATTTATTGCCGTCTGCCATTTTCTTAAAAACTGCTCCAGAGCACGGGTTATAGCGATGAGCGACAAGAAGGCCAGCAACCAGATGTGGGGCGGACGTTTTGCCTCGGGTCCGGCCGCGATCATGGAAGCGATCAACGCGTCGATCTCCTTCGACCGCAAACTCTACGCGCAGGATATTCGCGGATCGATCGCCCACAGCGAGATGCTGGCGCAAACGGGCATTATTTCGGCGGCCGATCAAGAAAAAATCGCTCACGGCCTGGACACGATCCTGAAAGAGATCGAAGCTGACAGGTTCGAATTCTCGACCAAGCTCGAAGACATCCACATGAATGTCGAGGCGCGCCTTGCCGACCTGATCGGCCCGGCCGCCGGGCGGCTTCACACCGCCCGCTCGCGCAACGACCAGGTGGCCGTCGATCTGAGGCTCTGGGTCAAGGAGGAATGCCAGCGCGTCGCCCGGGCGCTGAAGGATCTGATCGCCGCTTTCCTCGAACGCGCCGAGGAGCATGCCGCAACCGTTATGCCGGGCTTCACCCACATGCAGGCGGCGCAGCCGGTGACCTTCGGCCATCACTGCATGGCCTATGTCGAGATGTTCGGCCGCGACCTCTCGCGCGTTCGCGACGCCATCGAGCGCATGGACGAAAGCCCGCTGGGCGCCGCCGCCCTTGCCGGCACCAGCTTCGCCATCGACCGCCACATGACGGCGAAGGCGCTCGGCTTCCGCGAGCCGATGCGCAATTCGCTCGACAGCGTTTCCGATCGCGACTTCGCGCTCGAGTTCCTGTCGATCGCCGCGATCTGCGGCACGCACCTGTCGCGGCTTGCCGAGGAGATCATCATCTGGTCGACGCCGCAATTCGGCTTCGTCCGGCTCTCGGATTCCTTCTCCACCGGCTCCTCGATCATGCCGCAGAAGAAGAACCCGGATGCCGCCGAACTGGTGCGCGGCAAGACCGGTCGCATCAACGGCCATCTGGTCGGCCTGCTGACAGTGATGAAGGGCATGCCGCTGACCTACGGCAAGGACATGCAGGAGGACAAGGAATCGGTCTTCGACGCCGCCGAGACGCTCGACCTGATGCTGGCCGCCACCACCGGCATGGTGCGCGACATGACCGTGAACGCCGCCGCCATGAAGAAGGCCGCCGGCGCCGGTCATGCCACGGCGACCGACCTTGCCGACTGGCTGGTGCGCAATCTCGGCCTCCCCTTCCGCGAGGCCCATCACGTCACCGGCCGCGCCGTCGCTCTTGCCGAGGAGAAGAAGGTCGGGCTGGAAAGGCTCTCGCTGGAGGACCTGCGCTCGATCCATCCCGGCATCACCGAGGGCATCTTCTCGGTGCTTGCCGTACAGAATTCGGTGAAGAGCCGCGTTAGTTTCGGCGGCACCGCGCCGTCCGAGGTGAAGAAGCAGATCCGCTATTGGAAAAAGCGGCTCGCCAAGGCGTAATGCCGGGATGCAATGCGCCGAAAACTCGGCTAAAAGCGGCGGCTGGACAAAACAGTTTCGAACGGATGGATCGATGACCCGAGGCAGGATTTTGGTGACGCTCGCGCTGCTGGCGGCGGTTGTCACCGTCACGGCCTGCGGCAGGAGGGGCGGCCTCGATACGCCTTACGAGGCTGCCGTCCAGGCCCGCAAGGATGCGGAAAAGGCGAAACAGCCGCTGCCGCCCGAGCCGGAGAAACCGGTCAAGGACAAGAAGTTCATTCTCGACCCGTTGCTCTAGAGTCGATGAGATCATCCGATCTCATCGTGCTCCAATTTTCGGACCTTTTCCGTGAACCATTTCGACTACCGCGACGGCGTGCTCTACGCCGAGGATGTGGCCATCCCCGATATCGCCGCCAGCGTCGGCACGCCCTTCTATTGCTATTCGACCGCGACGCTGACCAGGCATTTCCGCGTCTTCAGGCAAGCCTTTGCCGGCCTCGACGCGCTGGTCTGCTACGCCATGAAGGCCAATTCCAACCAGGCAGTGCTGAAGACGCTGGCGAGACAAGGCGCCGGCGCCGACGTGGTGTCGGAAGGCGAATTGCGCCGGGCGCTGGCAGCCGGCATCCCGGCGAGCAAGATCCTGTTTTCGGGCGTCGGCAAGACCGCGCGCGAGATGGACTTCGCGCTCACGGCCGGCATTCTCTGCTTCAACGTCGAATCCGAGCCGGAGCTGGAATTGCTGTCGGCGCGCGCGACCGCGCTCGGCAAGGTGGCGTCTGTTTCGCTGCGCATCAATCCGGATGTCGATGCCAAGACCCACAAGAAGATCTCGACCGGCAAGGCTGAGAACAAGTTCGGCATCCCGTGGCAGCGGGCGCGCCAGGTCTATGCCCGCGCGGCGGAGCTCCCCGGCATCCGGGTGACCGGCATTGACACCCATATCGGCAGCCAGATCACCGAGCTGCAGCCCTTCGACGACGCTTTCGCGCTGCTGGTGGAACTCGTCGGCGTGCTGCGCAGCGACGGGCACGCCATCGAGCATGTCGATCTCGGCGGCGGCCTCGGCATCCCGTATCGCGTCGACAACAGCCCGCCGCCCTTGCCAGACGCCTATGCCGAGATCGTCAGGAAGCACGTCACCCGGCTCGGCCTGAAGGTGATGTTCGAGCCTGGCCGGCTGATCGTCGGCAATGCCGGCATCCTTGTCTCCGAGGTAATCTACGTAAAGGAAGGCGACGCCAAGAACTTCCTCGTCGTCGACGCCGCCATGAACGACCTGATCCGGCCGACGCTCTACGACGCCTTCCACGACATCAAGCCGGTGGTGCAGCCGCCGGCCGCCACGCCGCGCATGAAGGTCGATATCGTCGGGCCCGTCTGCGAGACCGGCGACTTCCTCGGCCTCGACCGCGATCTGCCAAGGCTGGAGGCCGGCGACCTCATCGCCGTCGCCACCGCCGGTGCCTATGGCGCGGTGCAGGCCGGCACCTACAACACCCGGCTCCTGGTGCCGGAAGTGCTGGTCGACGGCGACCGCTTCCATGTCGTGCGGCCGCGCCAGACCTACGAGGAGCTGATCGGGCTCGATTCGCTGCCGGACTGGCTGAAGTAGCGAAGCGCTAGATCCTCTGCTGGATCAGCGCCTTCGCTTCGGCGATCCTATCCTCGTCGCGGCGATAGAATATCCATTGCTTGGCGCGCTTGGCGCTGAGCAGGCCCGCCTGGGTCAGCACGCGCATATGCTCGCTGAGCGTGGCCTGGGTGATGCCGAGCTTTTCGGCGATCAGCAGCGCGCAGACGCCGTCCTCGACCAGATCGCCATCGGCTTGGCGCGGGAAATGCGCGCGCGGATCCTTCAGCCAATCGAGGATCTGCAGCCTACGCTCGTTAGCCATCGCCTTGAAGATTTCGACCTCTTGCATTTAGCCATTTTGCTAAGTTACTAATTGAAGTCAATCCCGAGGAGCAATTCATGCTGGAAACAAGCACGCTGGACAAAGGGACGATCACGCGCGAACGCATTGCCGCCGTGGAACCGCGTATCCGCCCATATGTCCGCCACACGCCGGTGATGCGCGTCGACATGGCTGACTTCGGCCAGCCGGCCTTTCCGGTCGATCTGAAGCTCGAATGCCTGCAGCATTCCGGCTCGTTCAAGGCGCGTGGCGCCTTCACCAACCTGCTCGAGCGGCAGGTGCCGGAAGCCGGCGTCGTCGCCGCTTCGGGCGGCAATCATGGCGCAGCCGTCGCTTATGCCGCCATGAAACTCGGCCACAAGGCCACCATCTTCGTGCCCGAGGTCAGCCCGCCGGCGAAGCTGGAGCGCATCCGCGGCTACGGTGCCGAACTGGTCGTCGGGGGCGCGCGCTACGCCGAGGCGCTGGCCGCCAGCGAAGATTTTGCCGAAAAGACCGGCGCCTTGCAGATCCATGCCTTCAACCAGGAAGAAACGCTCATCGGGCAGGGCACGCTCGGCCTTGAGATCGAAGCCGACCTCCCCGAGCTCGACACGCTTCTCGTCGCCGTCGGCGGCGGCGGTTTGATCGGCGGCATCGCCGCCTGGTTCTCGGGTCGCATCCGCATCGTCGCCATCGAGCCCGAGGGGGCGCCGACGCTTTACCGCGCGTTCGAGGCCGGCAAGCCGGTCGATGCGCCGGCCGAGGGGATCGCCGCCGATTCGCTGGCGCCGAAGCGTGTCGGCGAAATGATGTTCCCGATCGCCGAGGCCTTCGTCGAGCGCTCGATCCTGGTCGGCGACGACGACATCGTGGCGGCGCAGAAGGCGCTCTGGGATCGCGCCCGAATCATCGCCGAGCCCGGCGGGGCCGCCGCCTTCGCCGCAGTGCTTTCCGGCCGCTACACACCGGCGCCTGGCGAGCGCGTGGCCGTTCTGGTCTGCGGCTCCAACACAAATCCCGCGAATTTCTGACCATAACCGGGGCGAACCTCTTCACGATTTCGGAACCCGCCTCGCCTTTGCCGTGTTTGCTGGTATTCTTCTGCTCATGAGGTTCGGGCTATCCCGCCCGGGCAGGAAGGGCCGATGACGGAACGACCCACTTCCAGCGGCGAACGCGGTTTGGCCGGGCGTCTTGCCTTGAGCCGGCTGGCGACGCGGGCCTCGATGATCTTCGAGCGTGGCTGGCCGTTGCTGCTGCCGCTGGCGGTGGTCGCCGGCCTGTTCCTCAGTGTCTCGTGGCTGGGCCTGTTTCAGCGCCTGCCGGATCTGGCGCGGATCGGCCTCCTGATCCTGTTCTCTATCTCGGCGCTGGCGGCGCTCTATCCGCTGCGCTTCTTCCGCATTCCTTCCTCCGCCGAGGTCGACCGGCGCATCGAGGCGGCGAACGAGCTGCTGCATAGCCCCGTGCAGGTGCAGACCGACCGGCCAAGCGGCGCGGAGAGCCTTTTCTCGCAGGCACTGTGGCGCGAGCACCAGAAGCGCATGGCCGAGCGGCTCTCCAGCCTCGGCGCCGACAGGCCGCGCACAAGCGTGCCGGATTACGACCGCTGGGGCCTGCGGGCCGTGGTGGGACTGCTGTTCGTCACCGCCTTTGCCTTCTCATTCGGACCGTTCGGCGGCAGGATCAGCGACGGCTTCGTCGCCAGCGCCGCGCGCGATACCGTGCCGCCGCGCATCGATGCCTGGGTGACGCCGCCCGCCTATACCGGCAAGCCGCCGCTGTTTTTGACCGCCGACGTCAATCAGGCCGCGCGCACCTTCAGCGTCCCGCAGGGCAGCGACGTCTCCCTGCGCGTCACCGGCGGAACCGGCGAGGAGACGCTGAACTATGCCGACGCAAACGGCAACGACCGCGCCATCGAACCGGCCGCGCCGAAGGGTGTCACGCCCGCCGCCGCCCAGACGGGATCCAAGGTGCGCCAATTCTCCGGCAAGCTGAACGCCGACGGCACGCTGACGCTCAAGTCCGGCGAGGACGACCTCGGCCGATGGGCCTTTGCCATCATTCCGGACAAGCCGCCGACGATCCGTTTCGTCGGCGAGCCGAAGCGCGCCGTCAACGGCGCCATCGAGCTCAACTACCAGATCGACGATGATTACGGCGCGGCCTCCGCCAAGGCCGTCTTCGAGCTGTCGGATCCGCCGCCGGCCAATGCCCATCCGCTCTATGGCCCGCCCGACATGCCGCTGACGCTGCCGCGCCGCGGCGGCAAGGCGAACGCGGCCAAGACGACCAAGGATCTGACCGAGCATGTCTGGGCCGGCAGCAACATCAAGCTGACGCTCACCGCCACCGACGATGCCGGCCATACCGCCACCAGCGAAACCAGGACGCTGGTGATGCCGGAGCGGCCCTTCTCCAACCCGCTGGCGCGCGCCGTGATCGAGCAGCGCCGGCTGTTGGCGCTCGACGCCAACGCCAAGCCGCGCGTGCTCGATCTGATGGACGCGATCACGCTGCGTCCGGAGGATACTTTCGACAACATGTCGCATTACCTCGCGATCATGAGCGCGAGGAGCCGGCTGAAGCTTTCCGGGACCGACGACCAGTTGCGCAGCGAGGTGGGTTATCTGTGGGAGATCGCGCTCGGTATCGAGGAAGGCAATCTCTCGGCCGCCGAGCGGCGGCTGCGCCAGGCGCAGCAGGCGCTGCAGGACGCCATCAAGAACGGCGCCAGCGACGAAGAGCTCAACAAGGCGATGAAGGAACTGCGCGAGGCGATGAACCAGTTCCTGCAGGAATTCGCCCAGCGCGCGCAGCAGAACCCGAACGCGCCACAGATGCAGCAGAACGGCCGGGAACTGCGCCAGAGCGACATCAACCGGATGATGGACGAGATCGAGAACCTCGCCAAATCCGGTGACCGCGACCGGGCCCAGCAGCTGCTGTCGGAGCTGCAGGACATGATGAACAACCTGCAGGCCGGCCGCCAGCAGCGGGGCGGCGAGCAGGACAGCGAGATGCGCCAGCAGATGGACAAGCTGGGCGAGATCATGCGGCGCCAGCAGGAGATGATGAACGACACCTTCCGCCTCGACCAGATGCAGCGCGGCGAGCGGCAGCGCGGTGCAAATCGCGACGAGCAGCTTGGCGAGGATGGCGAGCAGGGCCAGTCCCAGGACGGGCAGAAGCCCGGCCCCGGCGACGACCGCGACCCGCTCGGCCGGCAGAAGCCGATGACGCAGCAGGAATTCTCCGACGCGCTGAAGCAGTTGCAGGAGGGCCAGGGCCAGTTGCAGAGCGAGCTCGACAAGCTGAAGAAGGGCCTCGAAGGCATGGGCATGGAGCCCAATGAGGGCTTCGGCGAGGCCGGCAAATCCATGGGCGACGCCGAACAGTCGCTTGGCGAGGGCGACGGCGACGAGGCGGTCGGCCACCAGGGCCGCGCGCTGGAGGCGCTGCG
>NZ_JHQR01000203.1 GCF_014843825.1 Mesorhizobium silamurunense | reverse complement strand
CGGCGGCATCGGCTCGGCGCTGATGCGGCATGCAATTGCCGAGGCCGCGCGGCTTGGCCATGGCGCGATCCTGCTCGTCGGCGATGCGCCCTATTACGGGCGGTTCGGCTTTTCGGCCGACCGCACGGGCTCGCTCGCCATGCCCGGCCCCTATGAACGGCATCGGCTGCTGGCGCTGGAGCTGACGGAGGGTGTGCTCGACGGCGCCAAGGGCACGATCAAGGCCGCCGGCCGCAAGGTGAAGGCGCTGGATTTTATCGCCTGAACCCGGCGAAGAAGCGCCGATGCGGCGTCACGCGCTCAAAACGCGGCGCCGCATCGCTCGTTGACTGTCTTTGATGTCGATCAGCCGAGCAACTGGCTTAGCGCCATGGCGACCGTCATGTCGCCCTCGACCTTCAGCTTGCCGGCCATGAAAGCCATGGTCGGGTTGAGGTCGCCGGCGATCAGCGAGTCGAGATCGTCGAGCGAGAGCTTGATCGTGCAATCGGTCGGCGCATCGGCGGTCGAGACCGTCGCGCCGTCGATGACGATGACGCCGTCGCTGCCGGTGTCGAACTTGACCGAGTGCTCGAAGCCGGCGCTTGCCACGCGCGACTTGATCTTGTCGGCAATCTCCTGAACGCCCATGGCGGTTCTCCTCGTTTGGTTGCGTTTGACCCGCACCGGCCTTGGCCGCTGGGCGAGGCGCCGCGTCGCGCTGGAGCGCCGCGACAGCCACCGGCGCATATAGCTTCGGGTTGACGTTTACGTCAACGTGGTAGCCATGCGGCATGGTGGTAACCATGCGGCATGGCGCATCAGCTGGCGGATGGGTGGGGGCGCGGCATCCGACCCGGCGGAGACACCGCGTCGCGATCAATGCTGCTTGAAGGCCTTGGTCATTTCCTGGGCCGTCTCGCCGGCATTCTTGCGGCGGCGGATCGCATTGTCGCGGATTTCGTCCTTGGACAGGAAGTTGACCTGGTCGATCAGCACGTCATGCACCAGTTCGACGCCGACGCGGGCGTTGACAGTTTCGCGGATGGCCTTGCGGAAAGCATCGAGATCGATCGTCTCCTTCTTGGTGAAATCGATCTGCGGATTGGAATAGAGGTAGGAATAGACCTGGTCGGTGATGATCGCCGGCGCCGGGATCGACAGCTTCTTTATCTGATCCGGTTCCACTGTGTAGACGAGCTTGGTCAGGAAGTAGCCGTCGATCTTGGCTTCGCGGATGAGCGGCACCGAAATGATGTCGGTCTTGACGTAGTCGAGACCGCCCAGCATCGGCTTCGGCGGCTCGCCGACGCCGCGTTCGCCCGCCGCCTGGAAGGAATAGAACACCGCGCCGAGCGTTACGGCGCAGATCCAAAGCGCTGCGGCGATGAACTTGATCACCGGATCGTTCCTTGCGCCGTGGTCATCCCATTCAAGCCCGTGCGTATCCGAACTCGCCGGCCGAATAGGTGCCGTCGGCATCGGCACGCTGGATGGCGTTCTTCAGCAGCGTGGCGACCTCGTTGACGGCGTTGAGATGAGCAAGGATAGCGGCTTCGTTCTTCGCCAGCTTCTGGCGCAGCCGCGCCAACCCCTCGCGATGCTGCTCGAGGAACTCGATCTCGTTGGCACCCTTCAGCGCGCGGGTCAGTTCGTAGAGATAGCGGCTTTTGCGGGCATTCGAGGCCTTGAGGTCGTAGCCGGTTCCGCTGCGGATACCAGCCGTTTCCTCGTCCACCGCTTCCTCGATGCGGCCGATGATGGCGGCGAGGTTGCCGGGCCGAGCAGGCGCGGTCGGCATTTCCGTGGCGATGGTCCGTGCGGGCAGATTGGTAAGGTCCGTTTGGTCGGCCATGTAAGTCCCTAGATCTTGATGTCCGTTTTTATGGTTGTGTCGTCGCCGGTCATCGACCGGGCAGCCTTGCGCTCAAGCTCCTCGATCATCGAGGTCGAAAGCCGGGTCTGCTGGTCGATATCGGCTTTCTCCGGTCCGCCCCCAACAGGCCCGACCGACACCTTGCGCTTGCCGTCCAGATAGTGGTCGGCAAGCATTGATTTCGCGATGCCGATGCCGCCGTGCGCGGCCATGACATCGGCCACCTTTTCAGCCAGCTGTGACTTCCACATGTCGCCGGCCAGCCCCTTGCCATAAACGCCTTCGGTGTCCTTGGGCATCATGTTCTGGATGAAGGTCGTCAGCACCATCGCCTCGAAGCGCTGGAATTTTTTCGCCGGATTTGCCGCTTCGGCTTTGTCCGCCGTGGCGCGCGAAAGTACCGAGCCGGCGTCGACGGAGGCGGTCTGGTCAATCGAAAAAGGCCCCGCGGTACCGCCGGCGCGCCTCCCGAGTGCTGCCCGCGCGGCCTCGACATCGCCCGGCTCCGCTGCGCGGGCGACGTCCATCACGATGTCGCTGGGAGGTGAAATCGCCAAGAAAGCACTGCCTTTTTGCCAGGTTTTGTCAGTTGCACAATGACGCAACAAGCTTGTGGCAGGCTTGCGGGGAGGCGGAATGCAGATTGCGGTGCGATCCCAGGCGGCGGGCGAGCCCGCCGCCTGGGAGTGGCATGTCGACCGTGGCGGCCGACGTTGCCGTCAATGGTCCCAGATCCCCTGGCCATAACCCGCCGCGGGGATATCGAAGGCAGGATTCCCGCCTGCGGCCGACTCCATGCCGATGCTGTTCATGCTGCCCAGATCGAGCGAGTGGGCGTTATCGGACGCCATCGAATGGCGGCCGGTGCTGCTGTTGACCGTGGCAAGCTATCATGGCGATGGGCACTCGGTACTGACAGTGCGCACCAATGAGGGCGACCTGGTGCTCGACAACCTCACCAACTCGGTCCGCGATTGGTCCAGCACCCCCTACAGCTATTTCGCCCGGCAGGCGCAGGGGAACGGCAGGCACTGGGAGCGGATCGGGGCCGCCAAGCCGGTCGGCACGACCGCGACTGGCACCTGAAGCCTCCAGGTACAAGTCGCGGCAGACGCGCCGCTACTCATGTCCCCGCTTTTGGGCGATGAGGTCCAACCGCTCACGGTCGGAGCGTTCGCGCTCGTCGCGCCGGCGGACGTCCTTATAGGCGCGCTCGACCATGTTGGTGCGCGCGGTCGCGGCGGCAATCAGCGCCGCTTCCCGCTGGGCGCTTTCAAGGTTCTGTTTCTGGCGACCGAGCGCGTTGGCGATGCGGCGATGGTAGAGTTCCGGGAACAGGCCGGCCAGCGAGCTGTCGATATCAAAGTGCTCGATCAGTTCCTTCGCTTCCGATTCCGCCGCCGTGGCCGCAGAGAGGAAGCCGGCATGACGGGTTTCGTGAAGCGACTTCAATTGCTCCTGCACCTTGACCAGCTTCTTCAGGCGATCCTTGCGCGAGGTCATCAAGCTACCTCGCCAGCGTGAGGTCGACAAAGCCGTCGACGAACAGCGACAGCAAGGTGCCGATGGCGAAGTAGAAGATGATCAGGCCGCCCGCGATGACGAAGGGCAGCGAAATGAAATAGACCGGGATCTGCGGCGTCAGCTTGTTGACGAAGCCGATCGTCAGATTAACCAGGATTGCATAGGCGACGAAGGGGCTGCCCAGGCGTATCACCAGGAAGAAGGCGTCCGATACCGTGTCGGTGACGTCGACGAGCGCCGCTTGCGGGTTGAAGAACACGTTGACCGGGGCGACCGTGTAGGAAGCGACCAGCGCGCGCACGATCTCATGATCGAAGTCGAAGACGAAAAGCAGGAGCAGCGCCGAGAACGAGATGATGGCGGCAAGCGCCGCCTGCGGCTCGGGCTCCTCGATTGCCGGCCCGCCCGAGCCGCCATAGCCGATCATCATGGCGATGGCCGAGCCCATGAAGCGCAGCGCTTCCATGTAGAGCCTGGTCATCGCGCCGATCAGCCCGCCGACCAGAAGCTCGGAGACGATCATCGGCGCCAGCACCTGCGGGCGCGGGTCGGCGAAAGGATAGATACGATCCCACAGAAAGGCGAGCAGGCCGCCGGTGGCGGCGACCGACACGAACAGCCTGACCTGGATCGGCACGCGAGCGCTCGACAGGCCGGGCATCAGCATGAAGCAGGCACCGATGCGGCAGAAGGCAAGGAAGGCGGCGATGACGACGCCTTGCGAAAGCGCGTTCACGAGATCGTTCCGAGCACCTTGATCTCGACGCCCTTGGCGATCTCGACGTGGCTGAACACAGGGAGCGTGGTGAAGAGCCTCTCGATGATCATGCGCACATAGGGGCGGGCGTCCGGCGCGGTGACGAGCACGAAGCGCTCGCCGGCCTCGAGATGCTTGCGGATCGCCTTGGTGGCGTCCTGGCCGAACTCCTCGAGCTGGCGCGGGTCGATGTCGAACTCGCGCACCTCGCCTTTGGCGTCGCGCTTGAGGCTCTGATGGAAGGCGAGGTCCCAGCGGTTGCCGAGGCGCAGCACCTTGAGCATGCCGCCCTCGGAGAGGTCGCCGCAGATCTGCTGCGCCATGCGGATGCGGACATGCTCGACGATCTGCTCGGTGCGGCGCACATGCGGCGCGATCTCGGCGATGGCCTCGATGATCAGGTGCAGGTTGCGGATCGAAACGCGCTCGGCAAGCAGGAGCTTCAGCACCGCCTGCAGGCCCGGATAAGAGATGTGCGAGGTGCAGATCTCGTCGGCGAGCTTGCGGTATTCGGGGTCCAGCCGCTCGAGCAGCGCCTTCATGTCCTTGTAGGACAGAAGTTGCGGCAGATTGTTGCGGATGACCTCGGAGAGGTGGGTGAGCAGCACCGACATGTTGTCGGCGAAGGTGTAGTTCTCGCGCTTCAGGTCTTCGGCGAAAGTCTCGAGCACCGAATAGGCGCGCATGCCGAAGGCCGGCTCGCGAATCTCCTCGCCGGGGATATCGGGCACGCCGCGCGTGCCGAGCAGCACCATGACCTCACCGACGCGCATCTGATATTCGGCGACGACGGTGCCGTGGACCTTGATCTGATAGCTCTTCGGCGGGATGGCGAAGTCGTCGGCCACGCGCACCTCCGGCACCACGAAGCCGTATTGCTGGGCGAATTTCTTGCGCATCTTCGACATGCGGAACACCAGTTCCTGGTGCGCCACCAGCAGCCGGGTCGAGAGCTGCTTGCCGATCAGAAGCTCGATCTCGGCGGTGGCTAAAGATGCCTTGACCGAGTTCTTTTCCTCTTCGGCCTTGTTCGCCTTCTCCTGGTTCTTCAAGGCCTCCGCGGCGGCCAGCTCGCGGTTGTGGCGCAGCGGGATGATGTAGCCGAGGCCGGCCATGGCGCCGGCGAGAGCAAAGAACGGAAACAGCGGCAGGCCGGGCATCAGACCGAGGATGACCAGCAGCGAGGCGGCGACATAGAGCGCGCGCGGATGGGCGCCGAGCTGGCCGAACACCGCCTGGTTGGCGGAGCCGCGGGTGCCGCCCTTGGAGACGAGCATGCCGGCGGCGAGCGAGACGATGAGCGCCGGGATCTGGGTGACGAGGCCGTCGCCGACCGAGAGCTTGATGAAGACGTCGGCCGCCTGGCCGAGGCCCATGCCGTGGCGCAGATAGCCGATGGCGATGCCGCCGACGATGTTGATGGCGGTGATAATCAGGCCGGCAATGGCATCGCCGCGCACGAATTTCGAGGCGCCGTCCATGGAGCCGAAGAAGGAGGATTCTTCCTCCAGCTCACGGCGGCGGAGCTGCGCCGTCTTCTCGTCGATCATGCCGGCGGACAGGTCGGCGTCGATCGACATCTGCTTGCCGGGGATGGCGTCGAGCGTGAAGCGCGCGCCGACTTCGGCGATGCGGGTTGCGCCCTTGGTGATGACGATGAAGTTCACCACGATCAGGATCATGAACACGATCAGGCCGATGACGAAGTCGCTCGACATCACCAGCTTCGAGAAGCCCGAGATGACGTAGCCGGCGGCATGCGTGCCCTCATTGCCGTGCGAGAGGATCATGCGCGTGGTGGCGATGTTGAGCGACAGCCGCAGCATGGTGGCGATGAGCAGCACGGTCGGGAAGGAGGAGAAATCCAGGGGCCGCTGGATCCACAGCGCGACCATCAGGATCAGCACCGAGAGCGCGATCGAGAAGGCAAGGCCGATATCGATGAGAAAGGCTGGGATCGGCAGAAACAGCACCGCCAGGATGACGACGATGCCGAGCGCGAAGAAGACGTCGCGGCCATTCTTGGCCACCACGCCGGACGGGATTGTTTCGCTGATCGCCATGTCGTCCTCGAATCCAGACTTGCCCAGCGCAAAGGCAGGCCCCCGACCGTAACCGGCCAAGCTTGCGCGAGGGTGGGAGAAGGGCTACTGCCGGGTCCGGATGACGGCGCGACGTGGAAGGGCGGCAAAGGTCGCCGGGATATCGCGAGGACAAGAGCATGCTCCTGATCATCGGCACGATTCGGGTACCGCCCGAGAGGCTGGCCGACGCCAGGCCGGCGATGGAGCGGATGATCTCGGCCAGCCGCGCCGAACCCGGCTGCCTTGAGTATTCCTATGCGCAGGATGTTCTCGATCCCTGCTCGATCCATGTTTCGGAAGCCTGGACGGACCGCGCGGCGCTCGACGCACACTTCAGGTCGGGCCACATCGCCGAATGGCGCGCAAGCTGGGCAGAGCTCGGCATCGGGGATCGGAAGCTCACACTTTATGAAGCGGGCGAGGGCACTGCGACCTAACCAGTCGCGCCCGCCATCGCGACGCTGACCAGCCAGCGGCGGACGGCGCGCTCCTCGTTGGCGGAAAGTCCAGCGGTGAGTTCGCGTTCAAGCTTCTGCACTCGTTCGCGGCATTTCTTCAGCAAGGCGCGTCCGCTGTCGCTGAGGTCGAGGTGCTGGATGCGCCCGTGCACCGCATGCGGCTTGCGGACGAGGGAGCCTGCTCTTTCCAGATTGCCGACGATTACGCTCACCGTCTGCGGCGTGAGCACCGCGAGCCGGGCGAGGTCGGCGTTGGATATGCCGGGATAGGCCGACAGTATGGTCAGCGTCGCAAATTGCGGCTGCGTGACGCCGAATTCATCCAGCGCGCGCTCGACCCGCAGCCTGTAAGCACCGGCCGCCTGTCGCAGCAGGTAGCCGAGATAGCCTTCCTCGCCGCGCTTGCCTTCGCCGGCAGCGGGAATTGCGGGCGGCATTTCCTGCTTGCGCATGATATCAGAGCTCTTATATTTTGTTCGAACTCTGATATTATCGCAGGATGGAGCGGAAGACGATGGGCTATCGAATCTTTCTTGCCGGTGGTTCTGGCGCGATTGGCCGCCGCCTGATCCCGCAACTGCTGGACGCCGGCCATCGGGTGACGGCGACGACGCGTCGGGCCGCGAAGGCCGAGGAGCTTCGCGCGCTCGGCGCCGATCCGGTGGTGGTCGACGTGTTCGATGCCAGCGGTCTGCGCGCGGCGGTCGCGTCGGCGAAGCCCGAGATCGTCATCCACCAACTCACCGACCTGCCGGCCGGGCTCGATCCCGGAAAAATGGCCGAAGCGATCGCCGGGAACGCGCGTATCCGCGATGAGGGAACCCGAAACCTGGTCGAGGCCGCGAAGTCAGGCGGTGCGCGCCGATTGATCGCGCAAAGCATCGCCTGGGCCTATGCGCCCGGACCTGAGCCGCATGCCGAAACCGATCCGCTCGACGGCGGCGCAGAGGGCGGCCGCGGCATCAGCGTCGGCGGCGTGATCGCGCTCGAACGGCAAGTTCTCGAAGCCTCGCCCATGACCGGCATCGTGCTGCGCTATGGGCACCTCTATGGGCCCGGCACCGGAGCGGAGACCGCTGCCGATCCGGCGCTGCATGTCGATGCCGCCGCTTATGCGGCGCTGCTCGCCGCCGAGCGCGGTGCGCCAGGTGCCTTCAATGTCGCGGAGCCGAACAGCCATATCACGACCGACAAGGTTGTCAGCGAGCTCGGCTGGCGCGCGGACTTCCGGCTGGCTGTGTGAAACAGGAGCGCCGCCATGATTGAAGCTGCTTCTGTCCGAAATCTTGCCCTGCTCGGCGTTGCCGCGATTGGCTCGGCCCTGCTCGGCGCGGCGATTGCCCAAGGCAACAGGGCAAGCATCGCCGCCGATGGGCTGGGTGCGCATAACCATATGATGGGGGCGGGCGCAGGGAGAAGGGGCGGCGGCGCGCCCCGCCACCACGGTCAAGCCGCTGTCCTGCGAAAAACTGCCGAACGTTCCGGGGCATTCGATCGCCACGGCGCTCGTCGGGTTTCCGCCGAATGCCTATACGCCGAGACATCGGCATCCCGGCTCGGTCACGGCCTTCGTGCTCAAGGGCAGGCTGCGCCCGCAGCTCGAGGGCGGACCGGCCGGCACGTTCGGCAAGGGACGACCTGGTTCGAGCCGCCGGGCACGGTGCATCTCTTCGCGGAGAGTGCGAGCGCAACGGAGCCGGCCGAAGCTGTTGGCGATCTTCGTCGCGGAAGACGACTGCGGGCCGCTGACCATCTTCGACCGATGAGCTTTTCCGGCCTTCGCGGCGACTGACGAGCAGCCTGATCTTCGCTAATCGGCGAAGCGCCAAAATGGCGCCACATGCGGTCGGCATTGCGGTTGCCACGCATTGCCGCCGGGCGTATCAGGCACGGCAGCATCCATCCTCCGCATACCGGCGAGCCGCTCTGTTGCCTGCCAGAAACGAACCGCAAGTCTACGCCCGCCGGCTTCGGGCGGTGCTGATCAATTCGATCCCCGTGCTCGAGGCGCGCGGCATCGTCATCGTGCTGATGGCGGGTGTGGTCGGCATGATCGCGGGCGCGCTGGTCACCGGCATGAGCGCGCTTGTGCAAGGCATGCACTTCCTGCTCTTCGACGTGCAGCCGGGCGGGCGGCTTTCCGCGATGTTCTCGCTGGCCAATCCGGTGCAGGCGATGTTTCCGGCAATCGGCGGCCTGCTGCTCGGCCTTTCGGTGATCTGGCTAAGAAGGCGGAAGTTCAGAACGCCGGTCGACCCGATCGAAGCCAATGCGCTCTACGGCGGGCGCATGTCGCTCACCGATACGTTCATCATCGTCGTCCAGACCATGATCTCCAGCGGCTTCGGCGCCTCGGTCGGTCTGGAAGCCGGCTACACGCAGATCGGTTCCGGCATCGCCTCGCGGCTGGCGCGCGCCTTCCGGCTACGCCGCAACGATATCCGCATCCTGGTCGGCTGCGGCGCCGCCGGCGCCATCGCTGCCGCCTTCGACGCGCCGCTGACCGGCGCCTTCTACGGCTTCGAGCTGGTCATCGGCATCTACTCGGTGGCTAATGTCGCGCCGGTCATGACGGCGGCGATCGCGGCCTCGCTGACGGCGGAAGTGTTCGGCGGGGTGCCGTTTCCGCTGGAACTTTCCGGCCTGCCGACGCTGACCGCAAGCGAGTACGTGCCGTTTCTCCTGCTGGGACTCCTCGGTGGGGCGGCGTCCATCGCGATCATGCATCTGGTGAGCATTGTCGAGCGCGTCTTTGTGCGGCTGGCGATCGACGCTTCGGCCAGGCCCTTCCTCGGCGGCATCGTTGTCGGGCTGCTCGGGCTGGTCACGCCGCAGGTGCTTTCCAGCGGGCATGGCGCACTGCATCGCGAGTTCGCCATGAACTACGCGCTTCCCGTGGTGGCCAGCGTTTTCGTGCTGAAGCTCGCCGCCTCGGCGATCTCGCTCGGCTCCGGTTTCCGCGGCGGCCTGTTCTTTGCCTCGCTGTTCCTGGGCGCACTGCTCGGCAAGGTCTTTGCCGGCGTCATGGCGCTGACCGCGCCATCGACAGGCATCGATCCGGCGGTTGCCGCCGTCGTCGGCATGACCTCGCTTGCCGTCGGTGTCGTCGGCGGTCCGCTGACCATGACTTTCCTGGCGCTGGAATCCACCCGCGACCTGACGCTCACCGGCGTGGTGCTGGCGGCATCGATCATGTCGGCGATCCTGGTGCGCGAGACCTTCGGCTACTCCTTCTCGACCTGGCGCTTCCATCTGCGCGGCGAGACGATCCGCAGCGCCCACGATGTCGGCTGGATGCGCAGCCTCAACGTCGGCTCGATGATGCGCAAGGACGTCCGCACCATCGACGCCTCGACGACACTGGCCGAGTTCCGCAAGGAAATCCCGCTCGGCTCGGCGCAGCGCGTCATCGCCGTCGAAGAGGGCCAGCATTATGTCGGCGTGCTGCTTGTCGCCGAGTTGCACAGCGATCTGTCAGACGGAGAGACGCCGGTCAGGGCGCTCGCGCAGTTCAAGGACGCGGTGCTGGTGCCGTCGATGAACGTCCAGTCCGCCGCCGAGACCTTCCAGCGTGCCGGCGCCGAAGAACTGGCCGTCGTGGAGGATTTCGACGACCGCACCGTTCTCGGCCTGCTCACCGAAAGCCACCTGATGCGGCGTTATGCCGAGGAGTTGGACAAGGCGCGGCGCGATCTCGCCGGCGAGGGCTGACCCGAACTTTTGGGCGGATACAACTTCCATTGAACCGGTTCCGCTGGTCGGCGATCGGGGAATGGCCAACGCCTGGATTCTTGCCGCTTGCCATCTGTACAGTGGTACTGTACAAAGTGTTAAGTGGAGGAACACGGGATGCCCAAGGCTTCGGATGACAGCCAGGCTCCGGCGGCAAACGGTGCCGGCTCGGCCGCGACCCATGCCCAGCGGGTGCTGGGCATGCGGCTCAAGAGCCTTCGCCTCGCCCGCAGGCTGTCGTTGCGCGACCTCGCGGAGGCGACCGGGACAAGCGCCAGCTTCATCAGCCAGCTCGAGCGCGGGCTGACCGGCGCCAGCACCGCCTCGCTCAACCAGATGGCCTCGGCGCTGGGCGTGAGCGTCGCTATGCTGTTCGAGGAAAGCACGACGCAGAACCATGGCGTGCTCCGGCGCAGCGAACGGCCAAGCCTTCCGCCCAGCGACGGTTGCCGCAAGATGCTGCTGTCACGTCCGCCGTTGAGCGACATGGAGGTCTATGTCGGCGAGTTCGACATCGGCGGCTCGACCGGCTCCGCGCTCTACACGCATGGCGACGCGCACGAGATGCTCGTCGTCCTTCGCGGCGTCGTCGAGGTCTCACTCGGCGACGCACGCCATGTCCTCGAAGAGGGCGACAGTATCGAATACGCGACATCGACACCGCATCGCAGCGAGAACATCGGCAGCGGCCGGGCCGAGGTGATGTGGATCATCGCGCCGCCGACCTCGGCGCGCGCCGAGCTCGATCAATACAAGCCCTGGAAACCGCTCGCGGCCAGGTAGTCCGATCTAAACGCGGGCCTCAATGGGAGAGTTACAGTTATGTTGAAGTCGAAATTCGCAGGTCTTGGCGCCGTGCTGGCGCTTGGTGTTCTGACAACCGCCGCCTTCGCGCAGGACAAGCCTGTGGCGGGCGAGGTCAAGGACGGTTCGCTCAAGGGCAAGACCCTGACCTTCGTCTCCTATGGCGGCATCTACCAGGACGGCCAGGCGGCGGCGCTGAAGGAATTCGTCGACAAGTCCGGCGTCAAGCTGCTCAATGACGGCCCGACCGAGATCGCCAAGCTGCAGGCCCAGGTCGAATCCGGCAATGTCACCTGGGACGTCGTCGATACCGCCGACCTGCCGCCCTACGTCTATTGCGGCAAGCTGTTCCAGAAGCTCGATCTCTCCAAGCTCGACGTCTCGAAAATTCCCGAAGGCCAGGTCGGCGAATGCTCGGTGCCGGCGATGAACTACGGCGTCGTGCTGATGTACAACAAGGAGAAGTACAAGGATAACCCGCCCAAGAGCTGGGCCGACTTCTTCGACATTGAAAAGTTCCCGGGTGTGCGCGGCCTCGACGGCTCCGGCGATCCGACCGGCGGCCTGCTCGAACAAGCCTTCAAGGCGGCTGGCGGCGATCCGAAGGCGATGACGGCCGGCGACATCGACAAGGCCATCGACGTGATCCGCAAGCTCGGCCCCGACACGATCTACTGGAAGACGGGCGCTGAATCGCAGCAGCTCGCCGAGTCCGGCGAAGCGGACATGCTGATGATGTGGACCGGCCGCGCCATGACGGCGGTCAAGAACGGCGCCAAATACGCGCCCGCCTGGCAGGACTGGCTGGTGGTGATGGACCAGATGACGATTCCCGTCGGCGTCAAGGATACGGATGCCGCCTATGCGTTGCTCAACGCCTATCTCGGTAAGCAGTCGCAGGAGATCCTGGCGCAGCAGACCTCCTACACGCCGATCAACAACGACGCGCAGCCCAAGGTCGACGCTTCCGTCGCCGCTTTCCTGACCAACACGCCCGAGCGCCAGAAACAGGGCTACAAGCAGAACATCAAGTTCTGGGTCGAGAACTTCCCGCTGGCGCAGGAAAAGTGGTCCGCGCTGATGGCCGGCAACTGACCGGCTGACGGAGGCAAAGCCGGTGAGCGCGCTCGAGCCAACGACCCAACCCGCTGCCGCAGTGCGGCCGGGGCGGGCATGGCGGCCGTTCGCGCTCACGCTGCCGGCGCTGGTGCTGCTTGCTGCGGTGATCGGTTATCCGCTGATCACCATCGTGCTGCGCAGCCTGTCGGAACCGGAATGGGGCGCGCAGAACTATGTCTGGTTCTTCGGCGCGCCGGTCAATCTCGCGGTGCTGCAACGCACCTTCACCATCTCGGCCTGGGTCACGCTGGTTTGCGTTGTGTGCGCTTATCCTTATGCCTATCTGATGACCGCCGTCGGGCCGCGCATCCGGCTCGTGCTGGTGCTTTGCGTGCTGATCCCGTTCTGGGTGAGCGGCGTGGTGCGCACCTTGTCCTGGGTGATCCTGCTGCAGGACTCCGGCGTCATCAATTCGCTCCTGCGCTCGGCCGGCTTCACCGGCATCCGACTGATCCGCACCCAGACGGGCGTGGTGATCGGCATGGCTCAGGTGCTTTTGCCCTTCATGATCCTGCCGCTCTATTCCGTGATGAAAGGCATCGACCTCAAGCTGGTGCAGGCGGCGCGCAGCCTGGGCGCCCGGCCGTCCCGCGCCTTCTTCACGGTCTATCTGCCGCTGTCGCTGCCCGGCGTTTATGCCGGCGCGATCATCGTCTTCATCCTGGCGCTGGGCTTCTACATCACGCCGGCGCTGCTCGGCGGGCCGCGCTCGACGATGCTGTCGACTTTGGTGCAGACCCAGGTGCTCAGCCTGCTGCAGTGGGGACGCGGCGGCGCCATGGGCGTGGTGCTGCTGGTCACGACCTTCCTGCTGCTGGCGCTCGCAGCGCCGGTGATGCGGTCGCGGCACCGAGAAGCGGGGCGGCGCTGATGGAGATGAAGCCGCTCACCCGCCTCGTTCTCGGCCTGGTCTGCCTGCTGGTGGCGATATGGCTGGTGGCGCCCACGCTCGTCGTCGTGCCGATGTCCTTCAACGGCAACAAGTCGCTTGCCTTCCCGCCGCAGGGCTTTTCCTGGCAGTGGTATCAGAATTTCGCCACCAATCCGGAATGGTCGACCAGCTTTCTCAATTCGCTGAAGGTCGCTTCGATCGTGGCGGTGCTGGCAACGGTGCTCGGCACGCTCGCCGCCTTCGGGCTCGACCGCATGAAGGCGCGCCCTGCGAGCCTTTTGCGGATGCTGATGCTGACGCCAATGGTGGTGCCGGGCGTGGTTTTGGCCATCGGCATCTATGCTGTCTATCTCGATGCCCAGCTCGTCGGGACGTTGTCCGGCTTCGTGCTTGCGCACACCATCCTGGCGCTTCCCTTCGTGCTGATCGCTGTCTCGGCCAATCTCGAAGTGTTCGACAGGCGCCTGGAGACGGCGGCGGCGAGCCTCGGCGCCGGCGCGCTCACCACGTTCCGGACCGTGACGCTGCCGCTGATCCTGCCCGGCATCCTGTCGGGCCTGCTATTCGCCTTCGCGACGTCATTCGACGAAATCATCGTCTCGCTGTTCATCACCAACCCCTATCTCAAGACGCTGCCGGTGCAGATCTTTTCCTCGATCACGCGCGACGCCGATCCGACGGTCGCCGCCGTCGGCACGATCCTTTTGTGCGCCACCACGATCCTGATCGGGGCCGGCATGCTTCTTCTTGGCCGCGAGCGGAAGGGACGCTTATGAACCCAAGACCGGACAATCGCGGCGCGGCGATCGACCTCGAATCCGTCACCAAGGCGTATGGCGCGTTCAAGGCGCTAGACGGCGTGTCGCTCGGGATCGAACCCGGCGAGTTCATGACGCTGCTTGGGCCGAGCGGCTCGGGCAAGACGACGACGCTGAATGTGATCGCCGGCTTCACCGATGTGACCAGCGGCAAGCTGCTGGTCGGGGAAAAAAGCGTCGTCGGCGTGCCGGCACACAAGCGCAATATCGGCGTCGTCTTCCAGCACTATGCGCTGTTTCCACATATGACGGTCGGCCGCAACGTCGCCTATCCGCTGACGCTGCGCGGCGTCGATCAGGCGAAGCGCAAGGTGCGCGTCGCCAGGGCGCTCGACATGGTCAAGATGGGCGATTTCGCGCACCGCTATCCAAGCGAATTGTCGGGCGGCCAGCAGCAGCGCGTGGCGCTGGCACGCGCCATCGTCTTCGATCCGCCGCTGCTCTTGATGGACGAGCCGCTCGGCGCGCTCGACAAGAAGCTGCGCGAGTGGCTGCAGCTCGAGATCAAGCGCATCCATCGCGAGCTCGGCACCACCTTCGTCTATGTCACGCACGACCAGGAGGAGGCGCTGGTGCTGTCGGATCGCATCGCGGTGTTCAACCGCGGGCGCATTGAGCAGGTCGGCACCGGGCGCCAGCTCTATGACGAGCCGGCGACGCTGTTCGTCGGCCGCTTCATCGGCGACTCCACCGTGCTGCGCGGCGAGGCGAGAAGCGACGGCACCAGCACCGCGCTGACCATCGCCGGCGAGGCGGTCACGGCGCCGCGCCGGCTTGCGGGCGAGACCAATCCGGTCATGCTGCTGCGGCCGGAAAAACTCAGCCTCCGCCGGGCCGGACAGACGGCGGCCGCCGGCACCAACCGGCTGTCGGGCACGATTGCTGAAGCGATCTATCTCGGCTCCGGATCGAAATACGAAGTGAAACTCGCCGATGGCTCCGTGGCGATCGTGCGCTCGCCGCTGACAGGCGAGAGTTTTGGCCTCGGCGAAAAGGTGGAGCTCTGCTTCGACGGCGCCGACGCCAAGCTTCTGGCCGACGACAGCACGGCCGACACGACGCTCACCTGAACCCTCTCTCCTACCCTCCTGGAAACCATCCCATGCAAGTCAAGCGCAATGGCGACATCTCGTTCTGGTATGCGGATCTGGGCGCGGTCCCCGCACCGCGTCCGCGCTTGCCAGGCGATATCGAAGCCGATATCGCGATCGTCGGGGCCGGCTATACGGGGCTTTGGACCGCCTATTATCTGAAGAAGGCGAAGCCCTCGCTGCGCATCGTGTTGCTCGAACGCGAGTTCGCCGGCTTCGGTGCCTCGGGGCGCAATGGCGGCTGGCTGTCGGGCGGCTTCGGCTGGTCGCGCGAGAAATATCTCAAGACCTCGACCCGGCAAGGCGTGACCGCCATGCAGAAGGCGATGGCCGGCTGCGTCGACGAAGTGATCCGGGTGGCGACCGAGGAAGGTATCGAGGCCGACATCCGCCGCGCCGACAATCTGACCGTCGCCACCAATCCGGCGCAGCTGGAGCGCGTGCGCGAGGAGTGCGAGACGATCCGCTCCTGGGACAGCGACCCCGAGCGCATCGAACTGCTCGACGCCGACGCGACACGCGCACGCATCAACATCCGGAATGTCATGGGCGGCTTTGTCATCCATGGACAGGCGCGGGTGCAGCCGGCCAAGCTGGTGCGTGGGTTGGCGGAAAGGGTCGAGCGGCTCGGCGTACCGATCTACGAAAAGACGACGGTGACGGCGATCGCCAAGGGCACCGTCACCACGGATCGTGGCACGATCCGCGCCGAAACCATCCTCCGCGCGACAGAAGGGTTCACGGCCGGCATCCCCGGAGAAGAGCGGACATGGCTGGCGCTGAACAGCGCGCAGATCGTCACCGAGCCGCTGTCGCCCGGGCTTTGGCGCGAGATCGGCTGGGAAGGACATGAGCTGCTCGGCAATGCGGCGCATGCCTATTGCTATGCCCAGCGCACGCGCGAAGGGCGCATCACCATGGGCGGGCGCGGGGTGCCGTATCGCTATGGCTCGCGCACCGACGTCAACGGCCAGACGCAACAGGCGACGATCGACCAGCTGCACACGATCCTGACCACGCTTTTGCCGCAGACGGCGGGATGCCGCATCGACCATGCCTGGTGCGGTGTGCTCGGCGTGCCGCGCGACTGGTGCACGACGGTCGGCCTCGACCCCAGGACCCGCATCGGCTGGGCCGGCGGCTATGTCGGGCTCGGCGTCTCGAGTTCCAACCTTTCAGGCCGCACGCTTGCCGATCTGATCCTCGGCCAGGATACGGAGCTAACGCGGCTGCCCTGGGTCAACCGCAAGGTGCGGCGCTGGGAACCGGAGCCCTTCCGCTGGCTCGGCGTGCATTCGATGTACCAGCTCTACCGCATCGCCGACCAACGCGAGGCGGCGGGGCTCGCGCATACCTCGAAGCTTGCCGCTCTGGCCGACAGCATCACTGGCCACTAGAGCGGTTCGGCATTAGCCGAACCGCTCCAGCTATTTTTCCACGCAATTCCGGACGGAAAACCGCTGCATACTTTTCCTGGAATTGCTTTGATCTATGGAGCCCGACTTGATCGATCTTTCGACTTTCCACGACCTCGCCAAGGCCGACATTGGCGCCTTTTCGCGAAAGCCGACCTCGATCGAAGGGGATCAGGTGGAAGCTGTTCGCTCCCTCTTCCAGTCTCCGGACGGCACGATCGACATTGGCATCTGGGAATGCACGCCCGGCCGTTTCACCGCCGACCGTTCGGGCTCGTCGGAAATCTGCCACATCATTTCCGGCCGGGCGGAAGTGAGCCGCGCCGACGGCGAGATGCGCGAGCTCGGTCCGGGCGACCTCCTCGTCCTGCCGCAAGGATGGAAGGGCGAATGGCTGATCCATGAGACGACGCGCAAGCTCTACATGATCCAGAGCGCCGGCTGATCCCGAAAAGCCCCTAATGCTCGATCGGACCCTTGGGCGAGACAAGGGCCGTGCCGGCGGTGGTCGGGCGTTCGATCATGCGGCGCACGCGCGGCGGGCTCTCGCCGCTGTGCAGCGCGCGGATGCGCTCGCCGACCACCGCGTCGGCATGGGTGGCGCGCCGGTTGTGGCGGATGTACTCGACCCAGGTCGGCGTGTGGTAGTGCTCGATCCAGATGCCGGGATTTTCGAGATCGCGGGCGAGGGTCCAGTTGCGGGCGCCGTCGCGGCGGCGGATGCGGCCGCGCTCGGCCATGGTGGCGAGGAATTCCGGCACGTCCTCCTCGCGGATGACGTATTCGATCATGATGGCGATCGGGCCGCTGCGCGGCTTCAAATCGAGCGCCAGCATCGGCTCCTTGAAACGGTTGAGCGGATCGAGGTTGAGAGCGGTTTGTTGCGGCAGCGGCAGGATGAAGCCGATGGCGCCGCCCGCCAGCATGGCGACAGCGGCCGCCATCAGCGCCGTCTCCGCGCCATGCGCGTCGGCGACGACGCCCCAGATCCAGCTGCCCAGCGCAATGCCGCCGAAAGTCGCCGTCTGGTAGATCGACAGCACGCGGCCGACCACCCAGCGCGGCGTCGACATCTGCACCGTGACGTTGAAGTGCGAGAGCGCGATCACCCAGCAGGCGCCGCCGATGAGCAGGCCGGCCGATGTCTGCCACGCATTGTGGCTGACGGCGGCGTTGAAGGCGCAAAGCGCAAAGCCCGCGAAGGCGGCGCGCACCATGGTCTCGCTGGAGAGCAACTGCCTCAGCCGCACGCTGATCAGCGCGCCGCCGACCGCGCCGATGCCGAAGGCGCCGAGCATGATGCCGTAGGTCAGCGCGTCGCCCTTGACGACATCGCGCGCCACCAGCGGCAACAGCGCCAGCACCGCGCCGGCGCTGAAACCGAAAGCCGAGCCTCTCGCCAGCACCTTGCCGATGTTCGGCGACATGGCGACGTAGCGCAAGCCGGCGCCCATCGCCGCGCCCAGCGACTCGCGCGGCAGGGTCTGCGCCGGCACATCCGGCTTCCAGCGGAACAGCACCACGATCAGGCCGATATAGCTGATAGCGTTGGCGGCGAAGGCTGCCGCCGCGCCCGCGGCGGCAACGATGATGCCGCCGATCGCCGGGCCGACGCTGCGTGTGATGTTGAAGCCCATCGAATTGAGCGCGACCGCCGCCGGCACCTTGGCGCGCGGCACCATGTCGCCGACCGAAGCCTGCCATGACGGGCTGTTCAGCGCCGTGCCGCTGTCGATCAGGAAGGTGAAGGCCAGCAGCGTCCACGGCGTCATCCAGCCGAACCAGGTGAATAAGGTGAGCAGCGCCGAGACGACCAGCATGAAGGTCTGCGCCACCAGCATGACCTTGCGGCGGTTGAAGCTGTCGGCGATGGCGCCGGCAATCAGCGCGAACAGCATGATCGGCAAGGTGGTCGAGGCCTGGACCAGCGCCACCTGGTAGGACGAAGTGGCGATGGTCGTCATCATCCAAGCGGCGCCGACGCCCTGAATCAGGCCGCCGAAATTCGACACCAGGCTGGCCGACCAGACGGCGCGGAAGATGCCGTGCCGGAACGGCGCCAGCGCCGAGACGCGTTCGCTTTCCGGCTCGTCGTCGATCATGGTCGCTGTCCCGCCTTCATCTGCGTTTTGCGTTTCGCCGCGCCTTAGATCGGTTCACTGTTTCACGGAACGCCGAACAGTCGCGCTGGCGACTCGCCAAAGGATCGCGGTCCAACAACAGGAAGGCAAAGGCGAAAATGCGTCGGCGAAGCTTTAAGCCAAGCATCTTGCCGGTGTGGACCAAACCTCGGTTACTTCGCGCCCCTGGTTCCGGCATGCAGCGCCTCGGTCAGGCTCCCTGCCGTCTCACCGCCCATGTAGAGCCTCAGCAGCATCTCCATGCCGACGAGGCGCAGTCGTGACGCCTCCTCGCCTCTTGCCATGTCGATGAGGTCATCCAGCTCGGATGCGGACCATTTCATGGCGTCGCGCAGGAAGCCGCCGCGCAGCAGACCCTGCGTGCCGGCCGAAAAGGCGCCGGACATCTCGAAGCCGTTCTTGGCCACATAAATGTTTTCACGCGGCAGATGGCGTTCGGCGAGTTTCTTCAGCAGCCATTTGCCGGTCCTGTTGCGATATTTTTGCCGCCTCGGCAGATGCATCGCGAAATCGATCAGCCGGTTTTCGAGGAACGGCACCCTCAGCTCGACCGAAGCCGCCATGCTGAGGCGGTCATGCCGATGCAGCAGATCCTGCAGGTGCGAATAGAGATCGTAGAGGCAGTTTGCCAGGAAGGCACGGTCGCTGTCCGGGCTGACGCCCTCGAGCCGGTCGAACAGCTTGGTTTGCAGGAAGTTCAGTTCCGGCGAGAGCGCTCGCAACACGATGTTGCGGTCCCAGGGCGAGCCCCGGCCGATCGAGTTGCGAAACGGGGAGCGGCGAAGCCGCGCGAATTTCCGGTCCTGGTCGGCTTTCGAGCGAAACAGGCGCCGCAGCCATGACTGGCGCCAAAGCCTGAGGGTCGACGCCTGCCATTTGTAGCCGCCGAACAGCTCGTCCGATCCTTCGCCGGTGAGCAGTACCTTGACGCCGTCGGCGCGGCATCGATCCGCAAGCGCCAGCAGGCCGGCCACGCTGGCATGCCAGCCGTCGCTCTCCAGATGCCAGACCGCACGTGGCCAGAGCTCGAGGAAGCGATCGCGGTCGACAGGCACGCGGCGCAGGCTGACACCGACATGGCGGCCGGTCCGCTCGGCGCTTTCGGCCTCGCTGCGGCCGAGCCGCGGGTCGACGACATAGCCGTGCATCTCCGGCCGGTGGCGCTTGGCAAGCGCGGTGATCAGACCGGAATCGACACCGCCGCTGCAGGCGGTGGCCAGGCTGGCATCGGCGATGCAGTGCAGCTCGACGCTTTCCTCGAGCAGCGTCTGAAGAGCGGCCAAGTGCCCGGCATCGGACGTCCTGTCGTCGATGATACGCGATGTCTCCAGGACGTCGAGCACATGCCAGAAACGCCGCTTCTCGATGCCGCCATCGCCGATCTTCCAAAGGCCGGCGGGAGGCAGGCGTTCGATGCCTTCGAAGACGCTATAGCTGGAATCGCGACTCTGCCAGGCAAGCCGCAAGGTGATTTCGCGAGCGTCGACCTTGCGCGCAAAATCGTGGCAGGCAAGGATCGCCTTGTCCTCGGAGGCGAACAGCAGCCGGTCCGCGGTGTCGGCCACCGATATCGGCTTGATGCCGAGCCTGTCGCGGGCAAGCCACAGCGCGCCGTCGCGCTGATCGAAATAGGCGAAGGCGAACATGCCGTCGAATAGCGGCACGGCCTTCTCGACGCCCCAGTGGTGCAGGGCCTGGAGCACCACCTCGGTGTCGGAGACCGTGCGGAACTCGAGGCCTTCGGCTTCCAACGTCTTGCGCAGCGAACGATAATTGTAGACTTCGCCATTGTAGCAAAGGACGCCGTCGCCGGATGCAGTCAGCATCGGCTCGCGCGCGGCGGGGGAGGGGTCGATGATGGTGAGCCGCCGATGACCGAGCGCCAGCCGGGCGCTGTTCCAGCTGTCATGGTCGTCGGGGCCGCGATGCGCCAGCGCCTGCATCATGCTGGCGATCTCGGAGAGATCGCCAGCGCCGATCGGATCGCGCTTCCGCCAGACGCCGGCTATCCCGCACATGGCCCGCAGGCCGCTCCTGCCTGATCCATCGCTTCCCGAAGTCTGTCCGAATTCCAAGACGCCGCCGAAATCGGCATGACTTCCAATCTAACCACAACGGGACCGGCTGCAAGCGATCCGGCTCAACACCCGAGGGTCGTGGATCAGAATCCGTGCTCGATGCGTTCGAAGATGACGTTGGTGAAGGCCGAGATCTGGCTGCCGATGAACGGACCGGTCAGCGCCACCACCAGCATGATGGCGACGATCTTGGGCACGAAGGTGAGCGTGATTTCCTGGATCTGGGTCAGCGCCTGGATGAGCGCGATGCCGATGCCGACCGCCATCGCCACCAGCACCACCGGCGCGGACGCGGTGAGCACCGTCCACACCGCGTATTGCACGATATCGAGGGCGTCGGCCTCGTTCATGGGCAGACCCTTGCGAAACCAGCTAAAGCAGGCCGCGTTTCGGAAGACATGCTTCAGGCGGCCGGCTTGATCGATACGCCCGCGCCGACAGGGACCTCGGTGCCGTCCTGCAGAACCGCTATCAGGCCGCTGCTGGCGAGCTTCACCGAAGCCACGGTCCCTGTGGTCTTGCCGTCGGCAGAGGTGATCGAACGGCCGATCAGCGCGTCCGCCTGCGACAGCGCCGAGGACTGCATGATCTGGTCGAGCTTGCTGTTGGTCTGAACCGACTGCTCGACCTGCGAGAAGGTCGCGAGCTGCGCGACATATTGCGTCGAATCCATCGGCTTGGTCGGGGCCTGGTTTTTCATCTCGGCGATCAGAAGCTTCAGGAACGACTGGTAGTCGACCGCCGTCTTCGAGGTCTGCTGACTGGCCTGGTTGGCGCCAACCGGGATCGTCGTTGTCATGTCCACGGCCATCTTTATGCTCCCATAGCCAGCGCGCGCGGCGCTTCAGGAATGTCGTCATTGCCGCCAAGCGCCTGGCGCTCGAGCGGGTAGAGCGCGCGGATCGCTTTCAGCGCCTCGTAGATGCGATCCTCGCCGACCATGCGGTCGACCTGCTTCAGCGCGCTGCAGATCTCCTGGTTGTCGAAGCTCGCAATCAGCATCGGCAGCGAGTGGCGGAACATGTCGCGGGCCTCGGCGGCGCCCGACGGGTTCATCAGCATGATCTGCACGATGAAGTAAAGCTGCCTGAGCGGCGTCGAGGCCTGCTCGGCCTGGATGACGTGGCTCTCGAGCAGGAACTGGACGTCGTTCATCAGCTCGAGGGTGACCTTGCGGTCGACCCGGATGACGGCGCCGTTGATGTAGATCTTCTCGTTCGGCTTCAGCGAGATCTTCAGCGTGTTGGTCATTGGATGCCGTCTCGGATGATCTGGGAGACCTCGATCAGTCCTTCGAAATTGTTGGTGCGACCCTGCCGGATGTCCTCCGTCTCGCGCAGCAGCCATAGGCCGATCGAGATCAGGTTGGCGCGCAGCTCCTTGGGCAGCGCATTGTCGCTGGAGCCGAGATCCTCGACGAAGGTGGTCCAGATGCGGTTGGTGAAGTGCAGCGCCTCGACCGCCTCCATCGACTCAAGCCCGACGGCCGCTGCCGCGGACAGCATGTCGATCGAACGGGTGAGCAACTTCCGCTCCCGGTCTTTGGCGTCGGCGACGGAATCGGTCTGGATGTCGGCGTAGGAGAATTGATACATCGTCGGAGCTCTGGCGTTCCGGTGAGAGTGTTCAGGTGAGATAGTTCAACAGGCTGAGCTGCTGCAGTCGCGCGGTCAAGGCGAAGGATGTTTCGATATGCTGCGTCAGGTCGGCCACGCGGGTGGCGGCCTCCGAGGGGTCGACGCCCTCGAGGTCGATGATATGCTTCTCGAACAGATCGACCTGGGTCTTCATGCGATCGCTGGCGTCGGATACGCGCTTCTGAGCGAGGCCGGCTTCGGATTGCACCTGGACGATGCCGCCGATGGCTTCGCCGACCAGCTTTTGCGCGCGGCTGACGATCGTGTTCTGGCCCTGCTGGCTGATGTTGCCGGCGAAGAGGGTGCTGACCATGGCGGCCGCCATGGCGAGCTTGCGGATACCCTGCTCGTTGGCGCTGACCGATGTCTGCGTGGTCTCGCTCAATGAAATGCGGCTGGTGATCTGATCGTCGGTGGCGTTCGACCAATTGGCCTGCCAGCCGGAGCCCAAGAACTGCGGCTCGACCGCTGTGGGGATGAAGTCGTCCATCTGGGCGGCGGTGATATTGGCGGCCGCCGGGTCGCTCTGGGTGAAGCCGAAGTAGCTGCTGAAGGCCGCGTCGAACGCCGCTTTGGCGGGCGAGCCGGCAGCGCTGAAATCGTCGATCGGCTTGACGTCGGTATTGGTGCCGGCAAACAGATATTCGCCGTTGACGCTTGTGTTCAAGATACCCGTCATCTGCTGCAGCGCCGTGGCGGCGGCGGTCTGGGTGATGCTGGTCGAGGAGTCGCCCGACACGGCGCTGGTCAACGCCGTCAGGAGGTCCTGCGCGACATCGGAGAGCTGACCCAGCGAATCCTGCGTCGATGTCAGGCGCGCGGCGACCAGCGAGTTCGAATCGACGATACCGTTCAGCCGGTCGAGATCGCGCTGGAAGGTGACGGCCTGTGTCGTGCGCCCGCCAAGCGCCAGGCCGACATCCGCTACCCTGCCGGTCTGGGATTCCGTCGTCGCCTTGACGAGCTCGGCCTGCATGCGCATCTGCTGATAGCGCAGCGCGTTGGAGATGGCGGCTGAGGAGACGGCTGTCGCTTTCATGGCTTATCCCACCGCGCTCAACAAGGCGTCCAGCATGTCGTTGACGGTCTTCATCATGCGCGCTGACGCCTGATAGGTGTGCTCGAGGTCGAGAAGCAGGGACATTTCCTGGTCGACATTAACGCCGGTATCGTTCGACAGCGCTTCGGCGGTGCGCGTGGCCAGCGCCTCCTTGGCGTCGGCGTTGGTCGACGCTTGCTGGCGCACGCCTTCGAACCAGCCGATGGCGTTGGCCGCGTAGTCCGTGACGCCGGAGCTGACCGCGATGGCGGCGGACGTATCGAAGGCCATCGGCTGATCCAGTCTGTTGCCGTAGGCGATCAGCAGGTCCGAGTAGGAAGCACCGCCGCTGGTGTTGGAGATATAGGCCGCGCCGTTGGCGCCGCCGTCACGCAACAGCGCCGGGCTGCCGCCGGCGCTCGGATCAAACGCGGCGTTGACGCTGATCGAGCCGGCGAGGCCGTTGACCAGGGTGCCGGCAGCGGGAATAGCCGGCGCGCCGGACCAGGTGAACAGGCCCGCCTTGTCAGGCTGCGAAGGCGCGGTCTCGGCAAATGCCGTGATCAGGCCGCGCGCGATCTCGTCGAGCTGGCTCTGCATGGTCGCGGCGACGCCGTCGCGCAGCTTCAGCATGCCGGCAAGTTTGCCGTCGGCGCTGGTGTTGTCGCCGGTGCCTGCCGAAAGCGGCACATTGTCGATGTAGATCGTGTTGCCGGGCGTGCCGGCGGTGTAGCCGGCCGAGGGCGTGAAGGTCACCGAGCGCGGCACCGTCTCGAACAGCGTCGTGCCGTCCTTGGTGGTGATGACCATGTCGTTGTCGCCGCGCGTGAAAGTCGAGACCGGTACATATTCCGCGACCTTCTTCAGAAGCGCGTCGCGCTGGTCGAGCGCGTCGGACACATCCGTCCCGGAGCGGGTGCCGGCGATGACGGCCTTGTTGGCGTCCTGGAACTGGCTGAGCAGCGAGTTCAGGTCGTCGACCGCGGTGGCGATCTGGCTGTCGGTCTGGGTGCGGAAATCCTGGATCGCCCTGGTGCCGTCGTTCAGCGAGCTTACCACCTGCTTGGCCGCGTCGATGACGCTGGCGCCGAGATTCTGGTTCGACGGCGTGGTGGCGTAGAGTTGCAGCGCCTGCTGCAGATTGGCGATCGCGGTCGACGGAGACGACGCATTGTCGACCCCGTTGACCGAGAGGTCGAGCTGATCCATGCCGCTGTAAAGCGCGCTCTGGCCGCTCCATGCGGACAGCGCGGAAAGGTTCTGCCGGAACAGAAGGTCATTGGCGGCGCGCTGGATTTCCACCGATCGCGCGCCGGGCGCGGTGCTGGTGACGACGGCGACGCGACGGGCATAATCCGGGTTGGACGCGTCGGCCACATTGCGCGACACGACGCTGGTTTGCTTGGATGTGGCCAGGAGCGCCGACTGGGCGATGCTTAATGCGGTGGAAAGCGACATGCGGGTCTTTCACGGGCTGGCGCCCGATGGGGTTATCTCTTCAGGTTGACCAGGACATCCATCAGGTCGGAACCGGTCTGGAAGACTTTCGAATTGGCGGTGTAGCTACGCTGGGCCGCAATCATGCTGGTCAGTTCCTCGGCGATATCGACGTTGGAATTTTCGAGCGCGCCCGAGACGACCGAGCCAAGCTTTCCTTCGTTGGCAAAGCCGATGCGAACGGCGCCTGAGTCCGCGCTCTGCACATAGACGTTGCCGGGCA
Source organism: Mesorhizobium silamurunense (assembly GCF_014843825.1). Classification (GTDB taxonomy): domain Bacteria; phylum Pseudomonadota; class Alphaproteobacteria; order Rhizobiales; family Rhizobiaceae; genus Mesorhizobium; species Mesorhizobium silamurunense. Next base: position 7,369 of record NZ_JHQR01000203.1, on the reverse strand, counting down.
TCGCGGTGAGGTTGTCGGGGCTCTGAACATCGGCCAGCGGGATCTTGTAGAGCGGCTTGGTGGAGCCGTCCTCGTACTGGGCGTAGATGACGCCGTCCTGGCTGATCTGGATCTTTTCGATCGTGCTCGGCGCATTGCCGTTGACCTTGGCGTCGGAGACGGTGAAGCCGGTTCCAAGCTGCGTCAGCTTGGAGAGATCGAGGTTGAGGGTCGAGCCGTTCGGTACCGTGAAGGAGATGCCCGTGGTCGCGCCGGTGAGCTTGCCGGTGGTGGTGTCGAAGGTGAGATTGGCCGTACCCAGCGCGCCGCCCGTATAAGGGAAGGAGGTGCCGGGGGTCGCTTTCGACTGGTCGAAGACCGAGACCTGCCAAGTGCCTGAGCCGGTGTTGGTGAAATAGACGTCGAGCAGCACCTTGTTGCCGAGATTGTCATAGGCAACCAGCGAGGACTTCGAGGTGTATTCGGCGGTCGGGCTGTTCGTGGAGGGCAGGCTGCCGGCTGCGACCGGGGTTGCGCCTGCCGGCAGGTTGCCGGTGAAATTGCCTTCCGTGCTCGGCGTCGCCGTCATCTCCTGGTCGGAAATCTGCACCGGCACCAGGCCTTCGAAGCCGTTAGCGGTCGCGGCCGGATCGCCGTTGGCGTAGCTGTAGGCCATGAGCTGGTAGCCGGCGGCATTGACCAGGCGCCCTTGCGCATCAGGAACGAAGGCGCCGGCGCGGGTGAGATAGGGCGTGCCGCTCGGGTCCTGCACGACGAAGAAGCCGTCGCCGTTGACGGCGAGGTCGGACACCGAAGTCGTGTATTGCAGGACGCCTTGCGAGCTGATGGCGGAGCGGATCGTCGTAGTGACGCCGCCCGAATTGTAGGCGCCGCCGGTCGTCGGCATGATGAGCGTCGAGAATTCGGCGGAGGAGCGCTTGTAGCCGGTGGTGTCGGAGTTCGCGATGTTGTCGGCCACCGCGGACAAGCGGTTGGCCTGCGCGTTCATACCGGAGACGCCGGTCCGCATCATTCCGTAGAGGCTCATCGATACATCTCCTCGGTGCCTTTCTGAGAGGCCACAAAACTAAGCCTCGTGTCTTGCGCGAGGCTGGCGCGGGCTATGCCGGCAGGAGCCATCAGAACACCAGCCGATAGCCGAGGAACCTCTTGGAATCGATTGGATCGTGACCGAGCTTTTCGCGCAGTTTCTTGCGCAGCTTCGAGATGTGGCTCTCCACCACGTTCTCCTCGACCTCTTCGTCGAAGATGCCGTAGATGGCATTGAAGACCTGCGTCTTGGTCACGCGCCGGCCGCGATTGCTGGCCAGATATTCCAGGATGCGCCGCTCGCGGCGCGGTAGCGGCAGCGACTCGCCGTCGATCTCCGGGTCGCGACCGTCCATGAAGATGCGCATCGAGCCGACTTCGGTATAGGCGGCCTCCTCATGCGCGCGGCGGCGGATGGCGGTGATGCGGGCGAGAATCTCGCGGATGTGCACGGGCTTGCGGACGACGTCGTCGACGCCGCTCTCGAAGAGCCGCAGCGTGTGTTCCAGCGAGTGCTGCTCGCTGAGCGCGATCACCGGCGCGCCGGTGCGGTCGCGGATCTGGCGCGGCGAGATGGCGCCCTCGCGGCAGTCGCCGATGAGGAAGGCCCTGACCGATCTGAGGTCGGTGTCGGCGGCGGAGCTCACCCACTCGCCGAACTCGCCCGGCGCGAAGCCCGCGGTGGCAACGCCCTCGCGATCGAAAAGCGAGCTATAACCCTCAGTTACGAGCTCGCGCTCGTCAACGATCACGATCATCGGACCACCCCTCCGAATCATCTCATTTGCCCCGTGCGGAAAGGGGTACCCGGTGCGGTGAACCCTGGGAAACCGTCATTTCTTGTAGCTATTTTCTTGGGAGTTTTTTTGGGAGCCGTAATAAAAGCGGTTGCAGGAGTGCATCGGCGGCAGCGGGTCAAGGACGATACCGGAGCCGCCGCGAACCCCGACGGCGGCCGCTCAAAGGTCGCTATCGCGACAACTACTGATTGCAGAAGGTACTGGCGTTCCGCGTCCATTTGCCGAAGCCGGTGGCGACCATGTTCGCAATGACGCGGCAGACATAGAGCTTCTGAGCCGGGTCGTTGTCAGGGCCGGCATGATAGCGGGCGACGGCCATCGACCAGGTCATATGGCGGGCATGGAGGCTCGCCAGGAAGCGCGCCGCATAGTCGACGTTCTGGTGTGGGTCGAGCATGTCCTCGACGCTGCGGAACTGCGCGCCGTGATAGCGATGGTTGATCTGCATGCAGCCGAGATCGATCAGCGTCCTGCCCTCGCGGCGGGCATTCTCGAATGTCGCCAGCGCCTCTCCGCGGCTGCGCGGGAAAACAGCTTTTCCTTCTATATTCAATGCGTTGGGCTGAAGGCTGCCTTTCTTCCCCGTCTCGGTCAGGCCGACCGCATAAAGGATTCCCGTCGGCACGCCATAGCGATCGGCGGCGCGCAGAATCTCCGGCTCGCAAGGATTTGAGCCGGCGCTCGCGGCGCTTGCCGCAACCAGGCTAGATATAGATATCGTCGCCAGCACGTTCGCGAAGAGGCGAAGCAGCGCGGCCGAATTCCTGTGCGCCATTGCCGTCGTTCCTTCCCGGTTGCCGGTCGCCGCCGGCGCTGTTGCCGCCCGAATTCCCCGGTTGGAACGAAGGCTGGTCGCGGCCCGTCGACATCGACAGGGCGCTGTTCGCATCGGCGCGGCCGGCTGAATGAACTGCTATCGATGGTTGCATAACGGTGACATGATTGACCTCGAAGCCGAGACCGCAGAGCGACTTGACTATGGCGTCGCTGTCGGCGGTCAGGCGGCGGTATGCCTCGTGCGTTTCCGGCTTCATCTCAATCGAAAGTTGCTCTCCAGAAAGTCGCAGGCTTGCGACAACCATGCCGAGCTCCGCCGGGTGGAGCTCGATCTTCAGGACATGTGTCGGAACGGCAACAGAATTGGCGGTTTGAGAGGCGCTCGAGAAGGCCTGCTGAACGCCATTGTCGGAAGCGATCGCCTCGACCAGCGCCGAAGCCGTCTGGCCGATGGGATTTTGCGCCGGCGCCGGGAAGCTCTGCTGGCTGACTACATCCATGCGTCCGGCGGCAGAGGACGGCTTGGCCTGATTGATCGATGCGATGGATTGCGCCGTTTGCGCTGTTTTCTGGGCGGCCGCCGGACGCCAGCTTTGCTGCGCTGCGGCGTCGGTCTCCATGCCAGGTTTTCCGGGCAGGACGTCGTCCTTGCGGACCCATGTGTCGGCGCCCGGACCGGCGCCGGCCGGCTTCTGTCCGAAATCGGGCCCGGGCTTCTCCGTCGCGATCGTCGCGCGGCTGGATCGCGGCAATGGCTCGGCGCTTTCGGAAGCGTCGGCCAATGTGCGTTTGCCCTGACGGATCGCCAACTGCGAAGCGGCGGACTGGCCGATGGAGGGCTGGATGCCTGCCTCTCCCTCGGCGGATACGCCGCGATCGGCATTTGTCGCCGTTGCGAAATGGCGGATATCGCCCAGCGCCATCAGCAAGGGCAGGCCGTCCTGGAGCGGAGCGGACGATTGTGCTGCCGCGTCGGCATCGTCCGTTGCTTTCACGTGACCCGTGTCGGCGTTGTTCTTGGCGGCTTTTCCGGCTGCCGGCTTTTGCGCCGCGGTCTTGTTCTGCCCATCCTGGTCAGGTTGCGCTTTGGGCGAACCGGCAAGGGCGCGCCGCATTGGATGCGCATCGGAAGACCCAGGCTCGGCCGACTGCTTGCCTTGCCGGGCCGATTTTTCGGCGCCATGCACCATCTCGCCGAAGTTCGAGCCTTTTTCCTTCCCGTCGGCAGCGTGCTGACGCGACTGGGTGTGGGCAGGCCCGAGTCCCGGCATGGTCTGACTGACGCTGGTCATTTGGGCGCTGGTCATTTGGGAGCGGCTCCGAGCAATTGGTCAATCTGGTCGAGCTGGCGGCGTGCGTTCATCATCGCGGCGTCGGTGGGATCGTGCGGATCAAGACTTGGCGCGGCGGCCGGCGCGGACGCAGGCAGCACAGGTGGTGTTTCGGGCTGCGCCGGAGCGGAAGCAGGCGCTTCAGCCGTAGCCTCAGCCGTCGATGGCGGGGATGCAGGAGCCGCTGCCTGCACATTCGCCGCCGGCTTGGCCGATGCCGCGACAGCCGGCTGCTCGGACGCAGCACCCTCCACCGGCGGCAAAGCTTCGGCGTCGGTCCGGCTCACAGGCTCGGTTTCGGCAGCGGGGTTCGCCGTGCCGCTCTTTGCCGAATCCGCGGCCTCGATCTCGTCCTTGCTGGCCGCCGGAACAGGAGCGACAACCTCGCCGGCGACGGCCTGCGCCGCATCGAGCAAGGCGCGGTCGCTCTCCGAAAGCTTGCCGCGATCGATCTTGCCGAGCCTTGTCCGCACATCGTCGATCGTGGCCGACGTCACCGTGGAGAGGCTCGAATAGAGCACGGCGCGCGGGTCGTCCTGATTGCCTTTGCCGTTGCGGCCCTGCTCGGCCCGGGCCGAGGCGAAGGCGGAGAGGTCCGCCAGCCCGTCGATCGCGGCGCGGCGGGCGATGCGCAGATAGATCACCTTCTCGCGCTCCGGGTCCATCATCGAGGTGATGTCGGCGAGCTTGTCCTGGCTGATCGACATGTGCAGCGCGATCACGCCGGTGACGAAGGAGTCGGCGAACTGGCTGGCATAGGGTGAATAGAGGTAACCCGCGGCATATTGTGTCGAGGCGAGCGCGAAGCGCGCGGCGTCGCCTTGTGCCACCGCGAGGCCGACAGAACGGCGAAGCGCTGCCTCCTCGACCAGGGTGCCGGGGCTGAGCAGGCGGGCCTCATCCAGCAAGGTCAGCGCCGTTGCGGGTTCATCGGTCGCGAGCAGCGAGCCCTTGACCAGCGCCAGGAAGGCGCCGAGGTCGGCGGGCACGCTCATCGGGTCGATCGGCTTCAGGATTTCAATCGCGGCGGCCGGCCTGCCGTTCAGGTAGGCGACGACCCCTTTGGCGATGGCAAGGCTCTGCGGGTCGGTCGTCGCGCGCGAAGCCGCCGCCTCGACGGTGACGGGGTTGCCGCCGCTCATGCCGTAGACGAGCAGAGCGCGAAAATTCTTCGGATCCTTGAAATCCTCGGCATCGGCGGCGCGAAGCCTGGCGTCGGTCATTTCGAGGAGCTTGGCCTGCATCGGCAGCGCCGCATGATCGCCGCCGGCAATGCGGTCCTGGATCAGTTGCAGCGAACGCACCAACTGATAGGGCTGCAAGCCGTCCTGAGCGAAAGCCGCGGCCGGCGATCCTGCGGCAAGCAGCAGCAGCCCGATTGCGCGGCCGATGACGGTCCGGCCCCTCATCCGCCGGTCGCCATCAGGATTTCGATGCGGCGGTTCGCGGCGGCCAGCGGATCGGACGGGATCTTGGGCTGGCGGTTGGCGAAGCCTGCGACCTCGGTGATGCGGCTTTCGTCGACGCCGCCGCGCACCAGCATGTAATAGGCGGAGTGGGCGCGGGCGGTGGACAGCCGCCAGTTGTCGTAAGTGTCGCTGCGGAACGGTCGCGCGTCGGTATGGCCGCCGATGGTGATAGTGCCCTTCTTCTCGTTGATGATGTGGCCGATCTTCTCCATCGCCAGCACCATCTCGCGGCGCGGCACGGCCGAGCCGATCTCGAACATGCCGAAGTCGAGCTGATCGGTGATTGAGATGACGACGCCCTTGTCGGTGGCCTCGACGGAGACGCCGTGGGCCAGCTTTTCACCCGGCTCGAAGGCTTTGGCCAGTTCCTGCTTGATTTCGGCGGCGGCCTTGAGGGCGGCGCTGCTCGGAGCTTTTTCTCCCTTCTCGGAAGCCTGCTCGGGCTCCGCTTTTGCCATCTGGGCCTTTGCCGTTTCGGCCCCTGCGGTTTCCGGTTTCGCGGTGTCGGTCGCAGCGGCCTCGGCTTGCGCCTTTTCAGCCTGGGCTTTCTCGCCCTTGGTCTGCTTGCCTTCGGCTCTCCCGACTTTCGTGTCGCCCGATCCGGCCTTGGCACCGGGTTTTTCCGGTGTCGCCGGCGGCTCGAGCGGCGCATCCAACTGCGGCGGCGCCGGCGGAACGGCCTTGACCTTCGGCACTTCTGTTTCGGCGACCTTCTCGCCGGGCTTGGCCGGATCGCCTTCGATCTTCCTGCGTTCGGCGCTGGCTTCGGCGCCGGGCGTCACCACCTGCTGCGACCAGAAATCCGGCGCGAAAGGATCGCGATAGGATTCGCCGCCGGAGGCGCCGGTCGCTGGACCGGCATTCTGAACGCCGCCTTCACCCTTGGCGCTGACATTCTGCATCACGCCGGTGTCGGTGGCGATCTCCGACAGCACGGCGTAGGGATCGGCAAACAGATGCTCGTCGGAGAGGTCCGACTTCTGCGAGGCCTGCTTGGTTTGCCTTCGGTCGGAGGAGCCGGCGCCGCCCTTGCCGTTCTCGCCGGCCTTGCTGGCGCCATCCTGCGGATTGTCGGCGGTGAGACCAACCTTGCTCGGGCCGTCGCCAAGATCTTCCAGGCCCTTGCGGCTGGAATTGCGATCGATCAGCTCGACCGGATTGAAGTAGCTGGCGACCGCCGCCTTGGTCTGCTCGTTGGCGGCGTTGATCAGCCACATGACGAGAAAGAAGCACATCATGGCGGTCATGAAGTCGGCAAAGGCGATCTTCCAGACGCCACCGTGATGGCCGTCGTCATGACCGTCGTGATTGCGCTTGACGATGATGATCTCGTGCCTGGCCTCGCCGTGGTCGATGGCACTCATGACAGGACCTCTGACAGGGAAGCCGACCATTCGGCGATGCGCGTCTCGAACACCGTTTCATCTATGGTCACGGTCAGGTCGAAACCGGCGGCCTCGGTGAAATCGAGATTGGCCGCGCGATCGCCAAGCGCTGCCTTCAGCGGCTCGAACAGCGACAACGGCCCGCGCACGCCGATGCGCACGGCTTCACTATCGGCAATCGCTGCGTTGATGGTGCGGGCAAGGGCGTCGAGCGAACGCTTCTGCAGATCGTCGCTGACGATGCCGCCGATGATGCGGGCTATCGTGACGCCAGCGAGCTCGGCAACGCGCGCCTCCATGGCGTCGATGCGCGTCTCGACCGCCGCGCCGAGATCGCCGCCGAAGCTTTCCAGGAACGCTTTCGCCGCATCGTCATTGGCTTGGCGTTCGGCCTCTAGCGCCGCCGCGTGGGCGGCCGCGAGGCGCGCCTCGAGCGCTGCTTCGGCATCGGCCACCGCCTCGGCGATCAGCGCGCCGATGTCGGCCTGCGGCAGGGATACCTCCGGCTTGCGCTCGATGTCAGGTGCCGCCGGTGCCTGGCCGGCGCGCGGTGCGTGCGACCCGAAATCAGGCAGAAG
>NZ_JHQR01000208.1 GCF_014843825.1 Mesorhizobium silamurunense | reverse complement strand
CGAGCATGCCGCGATCGGCGGGTGCAATCAGGGTGACGGCCTCGCAGTCGACAAAACCGCTCTGACGCAGCCGCTTGAGCAGGCGGCCGTCGCCGTTTTCGAGCGCGGCGTCGACCAGAAGCACGTTGCAGCCGGCCGCCAGGGCAGCGGCCTGGTCCGGCGTAGCCGCAATCTCGACGCCACCGCCATGCGCGCGGATGGTGCGGGCGATGGCATCGGCCTCGACGGCGTTCTTGGATACGATCACCGCGCGCCGGTCGGAGAGGATGCTGTGGCGATATTGCGGCGGCTCCGTTGCCGCGGTCGCCGGGATGTCGAAGACGAATTCGGATCCTTCGCCGAGCCGGCTCGAAACCGAGATCGTGCCGCCCATGGCGATCACCAGCCGCTTGGAGATGGCAAGGCCGAGACCCGCGCCGCCATGCACCCTGGTCGAAGTGCCGTCGGATTGCTCGAATTCCTCGAAGATGCGCTCCACATCCTCCTCGCGCAGCCCCGGACCGGTGTCGGCGATGGTGAAGCAGATGCGGTCGGTGCTCTCGGTGCGGGCGCGCGCGACGGTAAGCAGCACGCCGCCTGCGTCGGTGAACTTGACGGCATTGCCGATGAGGTTGAGCAGCACCTGGCGCACGCGGCCGGGGTCGGCGGTGATCATCTGCGGCACGTCGGGCTCGACATGGCAGCCGAGGCCGATGTTCTTGGAGAAGGCCTTCGCCGCCAGCAGCTCGATGATGTTGTCGGCGATCTCGCGCAGCGACGTCGGCTGCGGCTCGGGATCGAAGCGGCCGGCCTCGATCTTGGAATAGTCGAGCAGGTCCTCGATCAGCGCAAGCAGCGAGCTTGCGGACGTCGAGACGGCGCCGACATAGGTGCGCTGCTCGGGCGAGAGGTCGGTGTCGGCAAGCAGCTTCGCCATGCCCATGATGCCGTTCATCGGCGTGCGGATCTCGTGGCTGACGGTGGCAAGGAAGCGCGACTTGGCCTGGCTGGCGTATTCGGCTCGCTCGCGGGCGGTGATCAGCGAGGATTCAGCGCGCTTCCGGGCGGTGATGTCGCGGGCGATCGCCCGGTGCGAAACAGCGCCGGTATCCCTGTCGCGCACCGAGAGCTCGATCCAGGAGAACCAGCGAGGCCCGTTCGGCGTGCGGATGGCGACGTCGGTGGAACTCAGGCATTCATGGTCCGAGAAGGCGGCGTCGGGCACGACGCCCACGTCTATGCCGAGCTCGGAAAGCGTCTTGCCGGCGAGATCGCGCTGGTCGGTGTCGACGAGCGAGGCGAACACCTTGTTGGCGTGGACGATATGCCCGTCGCGGTCGCGATGGACGACGAGATCGCCGAGCGCATCGATCAGGCCGCGAAAGCGCTCCTCGCTCTCCTGCATCTCCCACATGCGGTCGGCGAGCGTCTCGATCTCGGCGCGGCTGCGGGCGGCGGTCTCGTCGAGAAGTGCAGCGGTGCGGCGCTCAATGTGCTGGTTGCGCAGATGCATCACCAGGCCGCACAGACTCGTCGCCAGGAGGCCGATAGTGATGAAGATCGGCGCCCCGGTGAGATGCGCCAGCCCGGCCAGCACGACGATCGCGACGATCGTCAGGAACGGCAGGCCTTCGCGGCTGGCCGTCGGCAGTTCGGGAGCCAGCGGCGGCGCGATAAGCACCTGCCGCTTCGGCGCGCCCGGACCCAGTCCGTCATCGCCTGCGGCTTTGCTGTCCTGTCTGAGGTCGGAGTCCGCGAACATGCGGGAAACCCTGCCAGACAGACATTATGGAAGATTGCGGCGGATCGTTCGAATTTTAGTCTTCCACGCCGATTTCGGCGGTTTTCGCTCGTTTTGATGCAATTCCGGACGGAAAACCGCCAAACACTTTTCCTGGAATTGCACTACATATCGACGACCACGCGGCCCCTGATCTTGCCGTGGACGATGTCGCGCGCTGCGTCGATGATGCCGTCGAAGCCGATCGAGCGCGACAGGGTCGACAGCTTCTTGAGGTCGAGATCGATGCCGATGCGGCGCCATGCCTCGAGGCGGACCGGTTTCGGCGCCATGACGGAATCGATGCCGAGCAGCGAGACGCCACGCAAGATGAAAGGAGCGACGCTTGTCGGAAGGTCCATGCCGCCGGCCAGGCCGCAAGCGGCGACCGCGCCGCCATAGGACGTCATCGAAAGCACATTGGCGAGCGTATGGGTGCCGACCGAGTCGACGCCGCCGGCCCAGCGTTCCTTGGCGAGCGGCTTTGCCGGCTGGCTGAGCTCGTCGCGCGAGATCACCTCGGCCGCGCCGAGGTCGATCAGATAGGGGCTTTCGGCATTGCGCCCGGTCGAGGCGATCACGTGGTAGCCGAGGGTGGAGAGGATCGAGATGACGACCGAGCCGACGCCGCCGGCGGCCCCCGTCACCACCACCGGCCCGCGATCCGGCACGATGCCGTGCCGCTCCAGCGCCATGACGGCGAGCATTGCGGTATAGCCGGCGGTGCCGACGGCCATCGCATCATGCGGGCTCATGCCGTCGGGCAGCGGCACCAGCCAGTCGCCTTTGACGCGGGCGCGCCCGGCATAAGCGCCGTAATGCGTCTCGCCGACGCCCCAGCCGTTGAGGATCACGCGATCGCCCTTGCGCCAGTCGGCATGGGAGGAGGAAATGACGGTGCCGGCGAAATCGATGCCGGGCACCAGCGGCCAGCGGCGCACGACCGGGGCCTTGCCGGTGATGGCGAGCCCGTCCTTGTAATTCACCGTCGTCGCCTCGACGGCGACGGTGACGTCGCCTTCCATCAGGTCGGCTTCGGTGAGGTCGACGACGTCGACCGACTGCTTCTTCTCGGCGTCGCGCGAAACGAGGATGGCTTTGAAGGTATCGGACACTCTTGTCTCCTCGTCTGTGGCGATTTGTCTACGCAGTTGCGGGCGGAAAACCGGTGCAGATTTTGCCTCGAATTGCTCAGGAGCCGACTTTGCGGCGGTGGCAGCGTCAGGTCAATCGGCTCAGTCCTGGGGCCTGGTTTCCCGGCGCCAGCCGATCAGCTCGTCGAAGACAACTAGGGCTGCGCCGATGGAAATGAAGGCGTCGGCGAGATTGAACACCGCGAAGGACCAGACCGGCGTGTGGAACAGGATGTAGTCGATGACGTGGCCGTAGACCGCGCGGTCGATCAGATTGCCGAGCGCGCCGCCGACAATGAGGGCGAAGCCGATCCGGGCAACGACGTGGCGGGCGGGCGTGCGCACTGCCAGATAGAGCACGAAGGCGACGACGAGCGCGGCGATGACCACGAGGCCGGTGTCGCCGAAGGAGGAGAACATCGAGAAGGCGATGCCGGTGTTGTAGGTGCGAAACAGCGCCAGGAAGGGCAGGAGATCGACCTTTTCCTGGAAGGCGAGGCCATTCTCGACCAGCTGCTTGATCCACTGGTCGAGCGCGATGGCAACGACGACCAGAAGGGCGTAAGGGGACCAGGATTTCACGATTTCGCAAGTCCTATCGCGTGTCGGTGGCGGGGTCGAGCTTCAACGCGCCGCGCCGGATCTCGAACAGCATCACGCCGGTGGCAACCGCCAGATTGAGCGAATCGGCGCGGCCGGCCTGCGGGATCCTGAGCAGCCGATCGCAGCTTTCAGCGAGACTGTCGGGCAGGCCCTGCTGCTCGTTGCCCATCAGAAGCAGGACCGGGCCCCTGGAGAAGTCGACCGAGCGATAGTCGACGGCGCCCTTCAGATGCGTTCCTGCGACCAGGCCCGGAAAGTCGCGCCGCCAGGCGAGGAAGGCCTGCTCCGTCGCCCTTGCGACCGGCACGGCGAAGATCGAGCCCATGGTGGCGCGCACCGTTTCCAGCGAAAACGGATCGGTGGTGTCGCCGACCAGGATGATGCCTTTGGCGCCGACGGCATCGACGGTGCGGATGACGGTGCCGAGATTGCCAGGGTCGCGCACGCGGTCGAGCGCAACCCAGACGTCGCCGTCTTTGGCGCGGATGTCCTTGAGCGGCAGCGTCTGCTGCGCGAAGACGCCGACGACCATTTGCGGATTTTCGCGGCGGGTGATTGCTGTGAGCACTTTTTCCGAGACTTCGAGCACGGTGCCGCCGGCAGCGACCGTGCGCGCCGCGACCTTTTCTATCGCCGCGTTGCCGCGCCCGGCCTTGGCGAAGACCAGCGTCCTGATCAACCAGCCGAGGTCGAGCGCGTCGATGACCAGCTTCAGGCCTTCGGCCATGAAGGCGTTCTGCTGGTCGCGGAATTTCTTCAGCGCCAGCGCCTTGATGTCCTTGACCAGCGGATTGGCGAGGCTGGTGACTTCCTTGACCTGCCCGACCGGGCGATGTCCGTCATGTGGTGCCATTCAAGCCACCCAGCGCGAGAACAGCGAGGTCGACAGCGCGCGGCCGGCGGACTTCTCGCGGATGATCAACTCACCGGATTCGACCGTGCCGCCCATGCCGGCGAAGGTATCGCGCATCAGGGCATGGATGGCGAAGAAGGAGGCGCGGATCGAGTAGGCGGTCAGAACCACGGCGAGCGGCTTCGGCGTCAGGATCGAGCGGCAGAGGTCGGTGAGCCCCGGCAGATCCTCGAACAATTGCCACACTTCGCCCTTCGGGCCGCGGCCATAGGCGGGAGGGTCGAAGAGCACGATATCGTAGCGGCTGCCGCGGCGCTCCTCGCGCTCGGCGAACTTCACCGCATCCTCGACGATCCAGCGGATCGGCTTGTTGGCGAGGCCGGCCATCTCCTGGTTCTCGCGCGCCCAGCCGATCGCCTTCTTCGAGGCATCGACATGGGTGACTTCGGCGCCCGCGCGTGCGGCGACCAGCGAGGCAAGCCCGGTATAGCCAAAAAGATTCAGCACCTTGACCGGACGCCTGGCCGCCGCGATCAGCCCGGCCATGTGGTCCCAGTGCGAGGCCTGTTCGGGAAAGACGCCGACATGGCGGAACGAGGTGAAGCGGCCGAGATAGTCGATGCCGTCGTGCTTCATCGGCCAGGTCTCGCCGAGCGGTGCCTTCGGGAAGCGCCAGCGGCCGATGCCCTCCTCGTCGGTGTCGCCGGTGAAGATGGCGTCGGCGCGCTCCCATTCCTTCGCCGGAAGCGCCCGCTGCCAGATCGCCTGGCCCTCGGGGCGCACGATGCGGTAGGGGCCGTACTGCTCCAGTTTTTCGCTGGCGCCGCTGTCCAGCAGCGCATAGTCGGCGTTGGGCGCGACTTCGAGGATCAGCGGCAGGCGCTCGGCGGGCAACGGACCTTCGCGGCGCAAAAGAATGCGCGGCGCAGGTTTCGCCTCCTGCCGATCCGGGGATTTCGTTTCATGACGCTCAGCCTTCGCCTGTGGCCGCGCCGGCGCGAACGCGTCGCGCTGGCGGGACGGCTCCGCCCTCGCAGAGTGCGGACGATTGTCGCGGCGTTTGTCGCGAAAGGATTTCAAGAAGGATTATCTCCGGCGGTTCGGCCCGCTTCTGCCACAGCTCAACGGGTCGGCGCAACAAAAGCGCGTATCATTGCGACAGCAGGAAGCTCAGTCGCGCGGGATCGACAGCGAGCCAAGAACAAGCGAAATGAAGCCGAGAGCCTTGGCTGCCGTCACCGCCATGTGGCCGGTCTCCCAGCGCAACCGGATGGCGTCGAAATTCCCGGGGATCGGTCCGGGTGTCCAGGTTGCAAGGATGTCGTTGGCCGGTTTGACGAGAACAGTCCAAAGCACGAGCGCCAGCGCATAAAGCAAGGCCGCGGCCAGCACGAACCGGAATGCGGGCCGATCGTCACGCAGCATCCATGCGAGCCACGCCGGACAGATGATCGCCGCGATGTCGAGCGGCGCTCCGATCACGGCAAAGAGTAGAAACTGACCATTGAAGACGGTCGCCTCGCGCCAAAGCGCGGGCGACCATTTCGTCAACCTGGGCAGCGATTCGAGCACATGGGCAAAGGAGGGCCCAAGGCTGAGCGCCGCGATCGTGATAGTCAGGACCGACCAGAAAAACAGGAATCCGCGCATCTCCCATTGAAGGACAACGGTGCCGCAGCGCAGCTGTTCCGACGCTGCCTTGCCGCGGTGTGCGTCGCGGACTTATCGTCCGGTCAAGCAAACAGCAAACCGATGTCCCGTTCCGAACGCCTGCTCGACCTTGTCCAGATCCTGCGCCGCCACCGCCGGCCGGTCAGTGGCCGCACGCTCGCCGGTGAAATGGGCATCTCGATCCGCACGCTCTATCGCGACATCGCGACGCTGCAGGGCCAGGGCGCGCCGATCGAAGGCGAGGCGGGGCTGGGCTATGTGCTGAAGCCCGGCTTCATGCTGCCGCCGCTGATGTTCACCGACGAGGAGATCGAGGCGATCGTGCTCGGTTCGCGCTGGGTGGCGAAACAGCCGGACAAGCGGCTGGCCGCAGCGGCGACGGACGCTCTGTCCAAGATCGCGGCGGTGCTGCCGGACGATCTGCGCGAGGATCTCGACGCCACGACGCTGCTGGTCGGGCCGAGCTCAGCGAGCGTCGAGGCGATCGATCTTGGCGTTGTGCGGCAGGCGATACGCAACGAGCGCAAGCTCGGTTTTCTCTACCGCGACGCTGGGGGCGCCACATCGGAGCGCATGGTCTGGCCGTTCGCGCTCGGTTTCTTCGACAAGGTGCGGATAGTGGTGGCGTGGTGCGAGATGCGTCAGGATTTCCGGCATTTCCGCGCCGATCGCATATCTCATCTCGCCGCCACTGATATTCGCTATCCGCGCCGCCGCCAGGCAATGTTGAAGGAATGGAAAGCGACCCTCGATAAGCCGGGTCAGAACCCACCGAAAGACGCGACTGGGTGACGGCTGCTGCCAGAATCTGACAGTTGGTTGATCTACGTTCACCAAGGTTCAGACACCTTGGAGATAAGACATGACCACGCCCAATTTCGTCATTCTTTACGTCGACAGTCCCGAGAAGAGCGGCGCCTTCTACGCCTCACTGCTTGGACGCGAGCCGGTCGAGTCCTCGCCGACCTTCGTCATGTTCGTGCTCGACAAGGGCTTCAAGCTCGGACTTTGGTCGCGTCACACCGTGGAGCCGGCAGCCGCCGCGGCGGGCGGAGGTGGCGAGCTCGTGCTTGCGGTAGAGAATTCGGCTGCGGTCGACGCCACGCATTCCGATTGGGCCAAGCGCGGCCTGAGAATCCTGCAGACCCCGACCGACATGGATTTCGGCCGCACCTTCGTCGCGCTCGATCCCGATGCTCATCGGCTGCGCGTCTACTGGCCGAGTGAGTAGGCAGTAGGCAGAAGGGTGCTACTTCTTATTCCCTACTGCCTGCCCTTGAGCGCCTTGTAGACGGCGATGCCGGCGGCGAGGTCCTCGAGTGCGGCGCCGACCGACTTGAACAGCGTGATCTCGCTATCGCTCCGCCGGCCCTGTTTCTCACCGCGCGCCAATTCGTACAGGTCGGCGACGATCGCTTCCGGCTTCAGCACGCCGGAAGCCAGCGGCTGGACGATGTCGCCGGCCTCCTTGGTGGCGCCGGCGCGGGTGTCGACATAGACGCGGGCGCGGGAAATCGCCTCATCGTCGCTTTCGCGCATCTGCGGCGTGAAGCCGCCGACCAGGTCGACATGGGTGCCCGGCTTCAGCAGCGCGCCTTTGACCAGCGGCGTCGTGGAAATCGTCGCCGACGAGACGATATCGGCTTCGCCAAGCTCGGCTTCGAGATCGCCGGCCGCACTGGCGGGAAGGCCTTCGGCGCGCAGTGCCGCCGCGACTTTTTCGGCATTGGCCGGCGTGCGGTTCCAGATGTGGATCGACTTGATCGGCCTCAACGCCGAATGTGCCTTGGCGAGGAAGGACGACAAGGCGCCGGCGCCGATCACCAGCAGCCGCGAGGCGTCCTGGCGGGCGAGGTAGGATGCGGCGAGCGCAGAGGCGCAAGCGGTTCGCCACTGCGTCAGCCGCTGGCCGTCGATCAGGGCCTCAGGTTCGCCGGTCACGCCGTCGAGCAGCAGATAGAGGCCCATCACCGCCGGCTTCGCGATAGCGTTGTTGTCCGGCGAGACGGTGACGATCTTGACGCCGATATGGCCGCCGGCCGAGCTGCCCGCGGCGTTGAAGTCCGTCCAGGCCGGCATCAACAGCAACGTCGAGGCGGCGCCGTCCGGCCGTTCGACCGAGTGGTGATGGCGCACCGGCTGCACGGCGCCGTCGCGGAAGGCGGTTCGCAGCGTCTCGACCAGCCCTGGAAAGGTCAGCGCGTGATCGACCTCGGCGGCCGAAATGGTCAGCATGGAACGCTCCGTAACGGTACGCTGTTCAGTTCGTCGGCTTGGGCAGCGCCGGCCCTTTCGGCGCCGTGGGCGCGCGGCTCACTGCTTGGCGCAGGGTCTCGGCCTCCAGGCCGCGCTGGCGCGCGAGTTTGCGGTAGCGGCCCTGCTTCACCCAGGTCGCCAAGCTGCCGACGATCATGCCGATGGCTAAAGCCAGGAACAGGAAGATGAAGAGCGGCAAATTCAGCGTCAGCGCCGGATTGCCCGGATGGAAGGGGTCGAGCGTGAAGGCGACCGGTCCGCGGTTGGCGACGGCAAGCGCGATCAGGATGATGGCCAGCGGCACAAAGACCACGACGAGCATGAAGCGATTGAACATCTAATCTCCGTGGAGAGGCGTCTAAAAGCGCGCAAGTCTTTGTCCCGAAACCGGTCTCCACTTTCGGGAGACATGCTTGAAGCGCCGAGACGTCGTTTCGACCTGCCGGCGCGGCGCTTATTTGCCGCCGTTCAGCCTTTCGCGCAACTCCTTGCCGGTCTTGAAGAACGGCACCCACTTCTCCTCGACCTCGACGGATTCGCCGGTGCGCGGGTTGCGGCCGGTGCGGGCAGGACGGTTTTTCACCGAAAAGGCGCCGAAACCGCGCAGCTCGACCCTGTTGCCCTCGGCGAGCGCGTCGGTGATCTCATCAAAGATCGCGCCGACGATGTTTTCAACGTCGCGCAGGAAAAGATGCGGGTTGCGCGCGGCAATGATCTGCACAAGCTCGGACTTGATCATGAGAACGTTCCCCGTAAACCACTGCGGTCAAATTATCAGGATGATTTTATTGCTTTATTTGGCTCGTCCCGACGATTGTCAAGGGTGCCAGACCGAAACGAGACCGTCAAGGAACAAGCGGTCGGCGCCAAGTTCGTGAATGATGTCGCCGCCGGCGTCCGGCAGGCCGAGCGCGCTGGCGATGGCTTTGGTCATGCTCCTCGAAAACAGGAAACCGCGCCGTTCCGTGTTCTTCCACTCGACGACCTTGAGCTTGCTGTCGACGCCCTTGGTCGCCAGCCAGTCGATCGCCTCGGTCTCGCCGCCGACCGCGTCGACCAGGTGGTTGCCGAGCGCCTGGCGGCCGGTGAAGATCGAGCCGTCGGCCAGCGCCAGCGCCTGTTCACGGGTCATCTTGCGCCGCTCTGCGACGATGCCGACGAACCAGTCATAGCTGTCGAGGATGAGCTTGCGTACCATGGCGCGCTCGTCGTCGTTGGTCGGCTTGAACGGCGAGGGCGAGGCTTTGAGCGGCGACGACTTCACCTCTTCCAGCTTGATGCCGAGCCTGTCCATCAGGCCGCTGACGTCGGGGTATTGGATCAGCACGCCGATCGAGCCGACGATCGAGGTCTTGCGGGCAACGATATGGTCGGCCGCGCTTGCGATCATGTAGCCGGCAGACGCGGCCAGCGTGCCGACCTCGGCCACCACCGGCTTGTCGCCGGCAAGCTTGCGCACTTCCTCGTAGATCGACTCGCCGCCGACCGTGGTGCCTCCGGGCGAATCGATCGACAGGATGACGCCTTTCACGGTCGACGATTTGCGGATCGTCTCCAGCCTTTTGATCAGTTCCTCGTCCTCGGTGATGGTGCCTTCGATCTTGACCTTGGCGATGTGGTCGACGGCCTGGCCGGCGAAATCACCGCCATAGACCCATGCCGAAAACGCGATCAGCGCCGCCGCCAGAACCACAAACGCGGCCACGCGCCAGAAGGTCAGCTTGCGGCGCAAGCGGCGGCGGTCGATCAAGTCGTCGGCTCTCATTGCCATCATCAGCCTCACAATCGGTGGGAAAGGACGCTTTTAAAGCAACCACCCGCGCGGGGCTACCGTTTCCTGACAGGTCTTGGCGCAACGTGGCGGTCACGGCGACCTCACGAAAAATTAACGCAGCCGGCCCCTATCTGCTATGAAGGGCTGGCAGTTCAGCCGAATTCGTCCTAGTCGTGCGGTAGTAACCGTCACATTTTTGCAGTTTTCCTCCGCTTGTGCTTGCTTGCGGGGACCGGCATACCACCTATAGGCGGTGTTTGGCGGGGCAAGGGCTCATTAGAAAACAGTCATGTTGGCGCGATCTAACGAAACGAGCGATGCCGAAACGGTGTCGGCTGCCGCTGGCGAAAGCGGCACGCGTGGTGACGCGTTCGACCGCGCGCAGCGGCATTCGCGCCGCGTGCGGGTGCTGAAATTCGCCGTGCCGGTGCTGGCGGCGGCAATCGCGATCGCCTTTCCGGTGTATTCCTATCTCGCCGCGCCGGTTTCGGTCTCGGTGCAGGCCGACGGCACCGCCTTTTCGGACGGCAAGCTGGTGATGGCCAATCCCAAGCTCAACGGCTTCACCAAGCAGAAACTGCCTTATTCGCTGACGGCGACCAGGGCGACACAGGATGTCGGCAAGCAGGACATCATCGACCTCGAGGGCATCAACGCCAAATTGCCCGTCGCCAGCGACAATGTCGTGGCGGTCAACGCCGCGCATGGCATCTATAATCGCGGCGCCAACACGATGGATCTGACCGGCGATGTCTCGGTGACCACTACTGATGGCATGGTGGCCAAGTTCAAATCGGTCTTCCTAGACATGGGCAAAGGCTCTATGAAGACGGACAATCCGGTCGATGTCAGCCGCGGCGGGTCGCGCATCACCGCCGACTCCATGTCGGTGGAAGAGAACGGCAAGGTGGTGGTCTTCGAGAACCGGGTGCGCGTCAACATCGATGCGGCAAGTCTGAAGGCGGCAGAGGCAAAGAGCGGAGAGCAGAATGCGTCGCAGTAGTTTGGCAAGGCTTGCAGCGGCGGCCTCTCTCTTGATGTTGCTCGGGGCGGCGCCGGCGCTTGCCCAGACCGGCGGCACCAGCCAGATGTCCGGCCTGAAATTATCGGGCGACCAGCCGATCCAGATCGAAAGCGACAAGCTCGAGGTCCGTCAGGCCGACAGCGCGGCGATCTTCAGCGGCAACGTCACCGTCAATCAAGGGCCGACGCTGCTCAAGGCCGGCAAGATGACGGTCTACTACGTCAAGGACGCCAATGCCCCCAAGGGCGCGGCGGCCGGCGCATCGGCGATGACCGGTGCAGCCAACATCGACCACCTGGTGGTCGAGAACAAAGTCTATATCAAATCGAACGACCAAATCGCCACCGGCGACAAGGGCACGTTCGACATGAAGACCCAGGTGCTCGTTCTTTCCGGCAACGAAGTGGTGCTCTCGCAGGCCGACAATGTGCTCAAGGGCTGCAAGCTCACCGTTCAGATGAAGAGCGGTCTTGCCAATGTCGACGGTTGCGGCACCGGCGGTCGCGTCATCATGTCGATCACGCCGCAGAAGCAGGGAGCGCCCCAGAAACAGGGAACCGCCCAGCAGGGAGCGTCGAGCAACTAATGGCCGGCGTATCGTCGCTGCTGGCCCGCCTCCCGGGGCGGGCGGCCGCAAAACCGTCTGCGCCGGCAACGGTCGGCGCCGACGAGGCGAAGTTCAAGGGCACCCTGATCGCCAAGGGCCTGACCAAGAGCTACAAGGGCCGCAAGGTCGTCAGCGGCGTGACGCTCGGCGTGCGCGCCGGCGAGGCCGTCGGGCTGCTCGGCCCCAACGGCGCCGGCAAGACCACCTGTTTCTACATGGTCACCGGTCTCGTGCCGGTGGACGAAGGCACGATCGAGATCGACGGCTTCGACGTCACCTCGATGCCGATGTACCGCCGCGCCCGTCTCGGCATCGGCTATCTGCCGCAGGAAGCCTCGATCTTCCGCGGCCTCAACGTCGAGCAGAACATTCGCGCCGTTCTGGAGGTGGTGGAAAAAAGCCGCAAGGAGCGCGAGCGCACGCTCGACGAGCTGCTTGAGGAGTTCCACATCAGCCATCTGCGCAAGGCGCCGTCGATGTCGCTGTCGGGTGGCGAAAGGCGCCGTCTCGAGATCGCGCGGGCGCTGGCGACGCGGCCAGCCTACATGCTGCTCGACGAGCCCTTCGCCGGTATCGATCCGATCGCGGTCGCCGACATCCAGCAGCTCGTTCGCCATCTGACCGCGCGCGGCATCGGCGTGCTGATCACCGACCACAATGTGCGCGAGACGCTCGGCCTGATAGACCGCGCCTATATCATCCATGCCGGTCAGGTGCTGACGCATGGCCGGGCCGACGAGATCGTCGCCAACGCCGATGTGCGGCGGCTCTATCTCGGCGAGGGTTTTACGCTCTAGACGCGAAAATTTCGGTTCGCCGCAATTTCTCGCTGATTTTTTCCAGTTTCTGGGCAGTCCCGCCCCCGGATAACGCTCCGGTAAGCCGTCACTGCTAGCGTTTGCCTTGACAAGCAAAAGCCGGGCCAGTTTCTATGCCCGACCGAAAAATCATTGTCCGATGCGTAGACGAGGCGTTTGAATCTTACCATGGCGCTGGCGGCCAAACTGCAGCTCAGACAGTCCCAGTCGCTGGTGATGACGCCCCAGCTGATGCAGTCGATCCGGCTGCTGCAGCTCACCCATGTCGAGCTCGAACGCTTCATCGACGAGGAGATCGAGCGCAATCCGCTCTTGGAGCGGGCCGAGACGCAGGATGAGACCGGCGGCGACCAGCCGCAGAAGAGCGAAGCGTCGCCTGAACCCACGGCCGGGGACGACTGGTTCGAAGGCGAGACGGAATGGAGCGCCGAGGCGATCTCGGAAAAGCTCGACTCTTCGCTGGAGAACCTGTTTCCCGACGATCCCGGCAGGAGCGAAAGGCTGGGGCCGGACCTCACGGCACAATGGAAGTCGGCGTCCGGGGGCAGCGCCGGCGGCGCTTCGTCGGAAGGCTTCGATGTCGGCGAGATGGCCGCGACGGTTGTGACGCTGCGTGAGCATGTCGGCGAGCAGATCGCGCTTGCCTTCCCGAACCCTGCCGAACGCCTGATTGCAGGCGAACTCGCCGATGGGCTCGACGAGGCAGGTTACCTGCGCACCGACCTGGAAGAGGTCGGTACGCGCCTGGGTGCGGACAAGACGACCGTGGCACGCGTGCTCACGGTCTGCCAGACCTTCGAGCCAACCGGCCTGTTTGCCCGCGATCTCGCCGAATGCCTGTCGTTGCAGCTTGCCATGCGCGATCGGCTCGATCCGGCGATGAAGGCCCTGGTGGCCAATCTCGAACTTCTGGCGCGGCGGGATTTCCAGGCGCTGAAGCGCATCTGCGGCGTCGACGAGGAAGACCTTCTCGACATGCTGGCCGAGATCCGGGCGCTCGATCCGCGGCCCGGCACCGCGTTTTCGGGCGGGGCGAGCGACGCGATCGTCGCCGATGTCGAGGTGCGGGCGGCCGCCGACGGCAGCTGGGCGGTGGAACTCAACGCCGACACGCTGCCGCGCGTTCTGGTCGACAATGTCTACTTTGCCCGTGTTTCAAGCCATGTCAGGAACCAGGCGGAAAAGGAGTTTCTCGCCGAATGCCTGCAGAACGCCAACTGGCTCACGCGCAGCCTCGACCAGCGGGCGAAGACGATCTTGAAGGTGGCCTCGGAAATCGTGCGCCAGCAGGATGCGTTCCTCGTCCATGGCGTGCGGCATCTCAAACCGCTCAACCTGCGCACGGTGGCCGACGCGATCGGCATGCATGAATCGACCGTGAGCCGCGTCACCGCCAACAAATACATGCTGACGCCGCGCGGCGTCTTCGAATTGCGCTATTTCTTCACCGCTTCGATCGCCTCGGCGGAGGGCGGCGAAGCCCATTCCTCCGAAGCCGTGCGCGACCGCATCAAGCAGCTGATCGACGAGGAGAAGCCCGCCGACGTGCTTTCCGACGACGCCATCGTCGATATGCTGCGGGAAAGTGGCGTCGACATTGCGCGCCGCACCGTCGCCAAGTACCGCGAAGGCATGAACATCCCTTCATCGGTGCAGCGCCGCCGCGAAAAGCGGGCGTTGGCCAACGCCGGACGCTGAGGGCAGTTGACAATCAGCCGGCCTGACCTAGTTGGTGCGGGCTTCGATGAACGGCGGATTTCCACAGTTTTCGTGCTTCATTGACAAGCTGCAATGAAGTGTCTAGAAGCCCGCCCGCATGAGCCGGGCCGTGATACCCGCTCGCGAATGGGTCCGTCAAAGCGAAGGCCTCGGACGGCCAAGAAGGCGACTTGTGATCAACCGGAAAGTTCGGGTCTAAAATCGGCGCGCATGCCGCCGCAAAGCTTGTGCGCGCGCACCACGGGTATAAACTCGGGACAGTTTGAAGCCTGAGCAAGGAAGGTCAGTTTTCAGATGAATCTGCGCATTTCGGGAAAACACATGGACATCGGCGATGCGTTCCGTACGCGCATCAACGATCGTGTCAACGAAGCGATCGAAAAGTATTTCGATCGGGGTTTTTCAGGACATGTCACGGTCATCAAGGCGGGGTCGCGCTTCTCGGCCGATTGCATGATCCGGCTCGATTCCGGCGCGTCGCTGCAGGCGACCGGCGACGCCCAGGACCCCACGCTTGCCTTCGAGGCGGCCGCCGAGCGCCTCGAAACGCGGCTCAGGCGCTACAAGCGCCGGCTGAAGTCGCGCAATGTCGGTAACGGCAATGGCGAGGAGCCTACGGACATCGCCTATACGGTGATGGCGCCGCTCGCCGACGATGAAGAAGACATTCCGGAGGACTTTGCGCCGGTCATCGTCGCCGAATCGACCATGACGCTTCGCACCATGTCGGTGGCATCGGCCGTCATCGAGCTCGATACCAAGGACAGCCCGGTTTTCGTCTTCCGCAACGCCGGAAACGACCATCTCAACATCGTCTACCGCCGGCCGGATGGGAACATCGGCTGGATCGATCCGTCGACGACCAAAGTCGCGCAGGGATAAGAAAGCCGGCCGCGCGAGGGGGACGACCGGCGCGGCAGGCGAGCAAGGGATTTTTCAAGCATGGATCTTAGCGATCTCATCAGCGTTCCGGCTATCATGCCGGCGTTGAAGGCGAATTCCAAAAAACAGCTTCTGCAATTGCTGTCGGAGAGGGCGGCGGCGATTTCAGGGATTCCGGAGCGGGAAGTGTTCGATACCATCCTGCAGCGCGAGAGGCTGGGCTCCACCGGCGTCGGCAACGGCATCGCCATTCCGCATGGCAAGCTGGCGGGCGTAAAGCGGATCGCCGGCGTCTTCGCCCGGCTGGAGACACCGGTGGATTTCGAGGCGCTCGACGACCAGCCGGTCGATCTGGTGTTTCTGCTGCTTGCGCCCGAAGGCGCCGGCGCCGACCATCTCAAGGCGCTATCGCGCATCGCGCGCGTGCTGCGCGACGCCGATACGGTGGCCAAGATCAGGGGGACGCGCGACGCAGTGGCAATCCACGCGCTGTTGTCGGATACGCAGGCCTCGCACGCGGCCTAGCGGAATTCACGCATTTCGGGCGGAAGGCTACGGCGAAGGTGCCGAGCCTAACCGTTTCACACTTTTCCTGGAATTGCTCTGAAGCGTTTCGGGGGTAAAGCCGTAAGAGGGCCGCCGGGAGCGGCCCTTTCCAATTCAGACGATAACCAGGGTCAGTGAATGGCGACCGTGGTCAGATCGTTCTCCAGCGCACCCGCCAGCGCCCGGTCACGGGCATCGGAAAGCAGGATCGGCTGGCCATTGGCGGCAAACAGGGCCCACAGTTCCAGGCCGGGCGCGATTTCGCCGAGACCGGGGAAGCGGCCGCGTAGATCGTCGCTCGATACTTTCCTCAGGTATGCGACCGAACCTTCGCCGAGATGGGCGAATTCGCCGCTGGTCATGGTCAGGGTTTCGTCAGTTCTGGTCATTTCAAGCCTCCTTGGCGCGAGGACGCCACTTCCGGCCGTCCCGCATTAGAGCCATCGGCAGAGATCAGTCTTTCACCGATATGTTTATTTTCCGTACCAGCCGCTCGGCCTCCGGTCGGTCGAGATCGATCGACAAAAGGCCGTTCTTCAATTCCGCACCGACCACCCGCATGCCGTCGGCCAGCACGAAACAGCGCTGGAACTGGCGCGCGGCGATGCCGCGGTGGAGGAATTCGCGCTCGGTGTCGTCGGTCTGACGGCCGCGCACGATCAGCTGGTTTTCCTCAGTGGTGACATCGAGGTCGCTCTCGGCGAAACCCGCCACGGCAAGCGTGATGCGCAGCCTTTCGGCCTTGCCGTCCGAGGCGCCCAGGCGCTCGATGTTGTAGGGAGGATAACTGTCGCCCGACTTCGCCAGACGTTCGAGCGTCTTTTCCATGGCGTCGAAACCCAGAAGAAGCGGGCTGGAGAAGGGCGTCATTCGACTCATTGTTACACTGTCCTCTTAAGAGCGACACAAACTGGAAAAACCCGGATGGCATTTTTCCCGACGGTCTTGATATGGTCCGCCGCGCGATCAAGTTCAAGCCATCAAAACCCCGCCCAAAAAGACTCCCCAAAAAGGAATTGAAATGCCCCAGTCACGAAAGATCATCATCGACACTGACCCCGGCCAGGACGATGCCGTCGCCATATTACTGGCGCTCGGCAGCTCCGAGCTCGAGGTCGTCGGCATCACCGCCGTTGCCGGCAACGTGCCACTGAAACTCACCGAGAAGAATGCCCGCAAGATCTGCGAGCTCGCCGGACGGCCGGACATCAAGGTCTATGCCGGCGCGATCCGGCCGCTGGTGCGCGAGCTGGTCACCGCCGAGGAAGTGCATGGCAAGACCGGCCTCAACGGGCCGCAGCTGCCCGAACCGACCATGCCGCTGCGGGAGCAGTACGCCGTCGATTTCATTGTCGAGACGCTGATGCGCGAGGAGAGCGGCACGATCACGCTTTGCCCGCTCGGGCCGCTCACCAATATCGCGCTGGCGCTGATCCGCGAGCCGCGGATTGCGCCGCGCATCAAGGAAATCGTGCTGATGGGCGGCGGTTTCTTCGAGGGCGGCAACGTCACGCCTGCCGCCGAGTTCAACATCTATGTCGACCCGCAGGCGGCCGACGTGGTGTTCAAGTCGGGCATTCCGATCGTGATGATGCCGCTCGACGTCACCCATAAGGCACTGACCACCGCCAAGCGTACCAAATCCTTCCGCGGGCTCGGCACCAAGGTCGGCACCGCAACCGCCGAGATGCTGGAATTCTTCGAGCGCTTCGACGAGGAGAAATACGGCACCGATGGCGGGCCGCTGCACGATCCGTGCGTGATCGCCTATCTCCTCAAGCCCGAGTTGTTCAGAGGCCGCCGCTGCAATGTCAGCGTCGAGACGACGTCGGAGCTCACCATGGGCATGACGGTGATCGACTGGTGGGGCGTCACCAAGCGGGAAAAGAACGCCATGGTGATGCGCGACATCGACCATGACGCTTTCTTTGCGCTGCTGGTCGAGAGGCTGGGGCGACTCAACTGACGTTTAGACCGCCGGCAAGCGCGCGCCGTCACCCGTTGAGTAGTCGATAGGTGTCGGCGCCGTGCTGTCGTTCAATGGGAACGACCGAGCCGACCAGATGCGGTCGCCTCACATCGTCGTCGACAGATATCCGTGTGTTGTCGTCATCGAGGCGCACATCGTAGGTGTAGTATAGATTATGACCTACCATGCCGTACGGATTGATAGGCTTCACTCTGACATATTCGACCACGCCCATCACGCGTTGAGTGGCGATGACCGGATTAGCTTGAAGCTCTACGATCGCGATGGATTTCATCAGCGCAAATGCGCAGAAGAAAGCGGCGCCGATCACGGCGTCGCTGTACTCGTATTGCCAAATAAGCAAGCGATTCCGGAAGGAAACGTTTGACTTGTTCATACTGAAGAGTTGTGCGGTAGAGCGCAACTATTCAATGGGTGCTTAAAAAGAATTACGGGTCTAGAGCGTTGCCGATCACTTCGCCTTCGAGAACGCCAGCCACAGCCCCCCACCGACCAGGAAGCTGCCGCTGATCCGCGACATCAACTTGACGCGGCTGGCCGACAGAATGCGACCGGCGCGGCCGGCGGCAAGCGCGTAGGTCGAATCCGACATGGCGGCGAAGATCATGGCGGTAAGGCCCATGACAACGATCTGCAGCGTGTAATTGCCCTGCGGCGCGATGAACTGCGGGAAGAAGGCGCCGAAGAAGACAAGCGTCTTCGGGTTGGAGATCGCCACCAGGAAACCCTGCAGGAAGAAGCCGCCGCGCGGCTTCCTCGCAGAGCCGTCCGGGTTCAGCGTGCCCTTGGCGCGAAACATCTGCACGCCCATCCAGATCAGATAGACGGCGCCGATCAGCCTGACCCATTCGAACCAGTGGCCCATGCCGGCGATCAGCGTGTTGAGGCCGATGCCGACAATGGCGATCATGATGGCGAGGCCGGCCTGGGTGCCGGCAACATTGGCAAGTCCGGCGCGCGAGCCGTGGCGCATGCTGTTGGCGATGATCAGCGTGACCGTGGGCCCGGGCACCAGGATGATGACGATGCAGGCGACGACATAGGTGGCGTAGAGTTCCAGCGACATGATCTTCCTCGAACAGGATGGCGCCGACTTGGGCGGAGCGCGATCAATGCACGGAGTTGGCGTCGGTGCAAGCTGGCAAGGCAGGGCGGCCCGTCAGGCGGCCCCGGCTGGCCAGGGCAGCGTCGCCTCATAAGCGGCGCCGGCTCTGAGTACCGCGAGGTCGCCGCGCGGGCGGCCGATCAGTTGCATGCCCATCGGCCGACCCTTGTCGTCGAAGCCGACCGGCACATTGAGCGCCGGGCAACCGCCCAAGGTGGCAAAGGCGGAGACCTGCATCCAGCGGTGATAGCTGTCCATGGGCCGTCCCGCGACCTCGCGCGGCCAGTGGGTGGCGACGTCGAACGGAAAGACCTGCGCGGTTGGCAGCACGATGAGGTCGAAGCGCTCGAACAGCGACAGCAGCGCGCGGTGCCAGGAGGAGCGCCGGACCGTGGCGGCATGGACTTGCGGCGCCGTGAGGCGCATCGCCTGCTCGACTTCCCAAACCGCTTCCGGCTTCAGCAGCTTGTGCTTTTCCGGATCGTCGTAATGCACCTTCAGCCCGCAGCCGCTGCTTGCCTGGCGCAGCGTCGCGAAGGCCTGCCACAGCGCTTCGAAGTCGAAATCCGGCACCAGAGCCTCGGTATGGAAGGATGCCTCGGCAAAGCGGGCGAGGGCAGCCTCGCACAGCTCGAGGATTCCAGGCTCCATCGGCAGGTGGCCGCCGAGATTGCCGAGCCAGGCGACCCGGCCGCCGGTCGCCTTCATGCGCAAGCCTTCGAGAAATGAGCCCTGCTTGTCATGCGACAGCGGCGCGTGCGGGTGGTAGCCGGCTTGCTCATCGAGCAGCAACGCGATGTCGGCGACGTTCCGGCCCATCGGCCCTTCGACGCCCATCTGGGCGTGGAAGACATCGATGTCGGGGCCGGCCGGCACGAGCCCCTGCGAGGGGCGGAAGCCGTAGACGTTGTTGTATGCCGCCGGATTGCGCAGCGAGCCGCCGAAGTCGCTGCCGTCGGCCACAGGCACCAAGTCGAGCGCCAGCGCCACCGCCGCGCCGCCGCTCGAGCCGCCGGCGGTGAGCGCCGGATCGAAGGCGTTGAGCGTCGGTCCGAAGACAGGATTGTAGGTGTTGGAGCCAAGGCCGAATTCCGGAACATTGGTCTTGCCGATGATGATGGCGCCGGCCTTGCGGAGGCGCTCGACGAAGAAATCGTCCTCCTGCGGGACGAAATCGGCGAGGATCGGCGAGCCGAAGGTCGTCCTCAGGCCCTTGGTCAGGGCCAGGTCCTTGATGGCGATCGGCAGGCCGAACAGCGATCCGGTCGCGTCGCCCTGCGTCAGATGGGCATCGGCCCGGTCGGCTTCGGCCAGTATGTCGGCGCGCTCGCGCAGCGATACGATGGCGTTGACCAGCGGGTTCACGGCCTCGATGCGGTCGAGAAAGGCATTGACGACTTCGCGCACCGAAAGGCGCCGCTGCCGGATGGCTTGGGCAAGATCGATCGCGGACAGGCGGCAGATGTCGCCGGCCGGCGGCACGGCATGCTTGGTTACAGGACGCATCGCCGTCACCGCGCGGCCAAGGCGGCGTCGACGTCCTTTGCCAGCGGGATCGCCGGCTGCGC
The DNA here is from genome assembly GCF_014843825.1 of Mesorhizobium silamurunense. Lineage (GTDB taxonomy): Bacteria > Pseudomonadota > Alphaproteobacteria > Rhizobiales > Rhizobiaceae > Mesorhizobium > Mesorhizobium silamurunense. Next base: position 20,334 of record NZ_JHQR01000208.1, on the reverse strand, counting down.
GCCAGGTTTCAGGCAGGCGAGCGAGCCCGCAGCGGCGGCGCGCGCGAGCGCCTGTTCGAGCGAAAGGCCAGACGACAGGCCGGCGCCGAAATAGCCGCAAAAAGTGTCACCGGCACCGACCGTATCGACCGGGACGATCTTCAGCGCCGGGACGGTGAGGAAATCGTCGGGAGTGGCGGGCAGGCAGCACGCCATCGCCGCCGAGCGTGACGACGATGGCGCGGCCGGTCTTTTGGGCATAGTCGCGCATCCGCGCCTGCCGGTCGCGCCCGGACAGCGCCAGCGCTTCGCCATAGAGGTCGAACTCGGTCTCGTTGGCGACGGCGTAGTCGGCCTTGCCGACAAGGCCTGCGGCCTCGGCGCGGAAAGGCGCGGTGTTGAGCACACTGACGGCGCCTGCCTCGCGCGCGCCATCGAGCGCGGCCTCGACCGTCTGCAGCGGGATCTCGTGCTGCAGCAGCACGACATCACCCTTCTTCAGATGGGCCTTGGCGATGTCGCCGGGCAGCACGGAATCATTGGCGCCCGGCACCACCGCGATCACGTTCTCGCCGTCGGCGCCGACCAGGATCAGCGCCGTGCCGGTCGAGGCGAAGCTCTCGCCGACGCCGGAAAGATCGACATTGCCGGCCTTGAGCAACGCCAGTGCATCCCCGGCAAAGCTATCCTTGCCGACGGCCCCCACCATGCGCACTTGGGCGCCGGCGCGGGCGGCGGCCAGCGCCTGGTTGGCGCCCTTGCCGCCGGGAGCGGTGGCAAAGCCGGAGCCGCGGACCGTCTCGCCGGGCTCCGGCAAGCGGTCTACATTGGCGATCAGGTCGAGATTGATCGAGCCGACGATGATGATCAAGAAACGCCTCCTGGCGGAGCGGGTGAGCCTTCGATCGAAGGCCGATGCGCTCCAAGTCCTTGCTTTTACGCAATTGATTGCGCGAGAGGCTAGCCGCAAAGACCGCCAGTTGCCAGATCATGTCGGTTGTTCGCGCCGGCGGCCCACAGCATCATTCGCAGCGCACGGTGACCGTGCCTTGATAATTGCCCGCCGGGAAGACGCCGGGCGATTTCGTCGCGGTGAGGTCGACCTGGACGGAGTGGGTTCCGTTGGTCACCCGTTGCGGCGAACTTCCGGGAATGTCGAGCCCGGAGCCATCGAGGCGGAAGACAGTGTCAAAAGTGACGTTGGTATCGCCGCCGCTCGGCGCGGAAGTGAAGGCGATCGGCGCCGGTGCCGAGACCGAATAGCAGTCGAGCAGGTTGAGCAAGGTGCAGAGCAGCGAACTTGCGGTGATGGTGGCGGTGGCGCTCGATCCGCCCGCCTGCCTGGAGCCGAATATGTTGATCGCCGGGTTCGCCTTCATCGTTCCCGAACTGCCGATCATGATCGTGCAGGTGCCGACGATCGCGGCCTGCGCGGGCACGCCGAAAGCGGCGAGCGCGGCTGCGACAAGCAGCGCGCGGCTAGTTCTTTTTCTTTCACTTGGCACCGTCGGTTCCGCCTCTGATGCTCCAGCCTTCGTTGGCCCATGCCGGTGGCGTGCCCGAGGGAGCCGCGGCGGCCACGCTCCCGGTGATCTGGCCGTCTGGGGCCAGTCCCATCTTCAGGAGCCGCAACTCCATCTGCAGGCGCTCGACCTCGAGCTCGTAGAGGCGGCTGCAGTCCAGGCGCTTGGGCGTCCGCCCGATTGGGATCACCACGCGCCCATATGTGGCGATGTCGCTGTTCGACTGGCTGCTGGTGTTGTTGCCCCGGATGACACCGACATCGAGATAGGCACCGCTGCCGGAAACGGCTGAGCGGCAGGTCGTGCCGTCGCTGGCATGAACCTCGTCCTGCCCCTGGGGCAGGACGACACCGGGCAAGCTGAAACCCGTCTGGTTCTGGTTCAGGTTCAGGATATCCTCTGCAAACCCATGACTGACGACCGCCAGGGTGGTCAGCAACGAAAGGGTCAGAACCTGCGATGTCCGAAAAACTTTCCGCATATCTGTGCCCTTATCTGCGTCTGCTCGCCTGGAAAGGGGATACTCTCGGTACAGATACGCACTTTGCGATCGGTCGCGCCGTCGAACGGGACGACCACGAGAACCGGACGTGATGCCTGTCCGGCAAGGAGAAAGGCGCGCGGCGATATCTCGGCATCGATCGGCTGGAAGTCCTGGTCGTAGACATGAACCTCGACCCGGATGCGTTGGTCATAAGGGTTGCCCGGAAAGATCCGCACGGCGAAGGCGTCGGCGAAGGCTCTCACCTCGCCGCGCATGGGCGTCATCGACTGGGCCGTCGCCGCAAGGGGAGCAAGGCTTGCCGCCAGCGCTGCCACGAAGATCCGAACCTTTGTCAACGACCGCTCCATTCGCGAGAGAGTTATTCGCAGCGCACCGTCACGGTCGCCTGGTAGCCGCCGGCCGAGAAGCGATTGGTGCCGCCCTTGGTGCCGGTAAGGTTGATCGCGGCCGTCGACGTGCCGGGCACGGTGAGCGGCGTTGCCGTGCCGGTTTCGGCAATCGTCTGCGCGCCGGAAGTGGCGAAGGTCGGTGTCCAGGTGGTGGCTGTGACGTCGCTCGCCGGCACGGTGGTGACGGTCACCGGGTCCACGCTCAACGAAACGCCGCCCGTCGTGTCGACCTGGACGCTGCCGGCCGAACCGCCCGCATTGTGGGAACTCAGCGATTGCAGGTTGCTGCTGACGGTCATGGTGCCGTTGGAATTGACGGTCAGTGTGCAGGTGGCGGTGATGGTGCCGTTGAAGAGGACATTTCCAGTGGCGGCCGATGCCGTCTGGCCAGCGCAGGCGGCCAGCAGGCTTGCGGCCATTGCGGCGCGCAGGAATTTCATCGAGACCCCTCTTTCGAGCCGAATGGCCGGCTCAGTTTCGAGGGCATCATCCCTTTATCGTGGTAAATTTAGCGTTAACTGAAATAACAACGGAAAGCAACTTGTAATACAACCGGCGAAACCAGAGGTTGCCGCCGGTTGTATTTTGCAGATATTTGGAGATTTTGTTTCAGTTATACTTTTTTATATTGTGGCTCGCGCTTTTTTGCAACGGCGCGCAGAAAAATCGAGGTTCAGGACGCCACTTGTCCCGCTTCCCAACCGAGGATGGCGCGCTTGCGCGTCAGCCCCCAATGGTAGCCGGTGAGGGCACCGGACTTGCCGAGCGCGCGGTGGCAAGGAACCACGAAGGACATCGGATTGGCGCCGACCGCCGCGCCGACAGCCCGGCTTGCGCTCGGCGCACCGATGCTTGCCGCGATCGAGGAATACGTGCAGGCCCTGCCCATCGGGATGCGCAGCAGCGCCTCCCAGACACGCAACTGGAAGTCCGTGCCGATCATCACCACGCGCAGCGGCTGGTCGGCACGCCAGAGCGTCGGATCGAAGACGCGCGCGGCATAGGGCTGGGTGGCCGACATGTCCTCGACATAGTTGGCGTTCGGCCAGCGGCCGGACATGTCGGCAAAGGCGGCCCGCTCGCCGCCGGCATCGCAGAAGGCGAGGCCGGCCAGTCCGCGGTCGGTGACCATGACCAGGGCGATGCCGAAGGGCGAGATGTGGTAGCCGTAGCGGATGGTGAGGCCGGCGCCGCGGGTTTTGTAGTCGCCGGGCGACATCGCCTCGTGGGTGACGAAGAGGTCATGCAGCCGGCCTGGGCCAGACATGCCGAGCTCGAAAGAGGTTTCCAGCAGCGGCATGCCGGAATCGAGCAGCTTGCGGGCATGGTCCAGCGTGACCGCCTGCAGGAAGGCCTTGGGCGACAGGCCGGCCCAGCGCGTGAACAGTTTCTGCAGGCCGGTGGGCGTCTCGCCGACGGCCTCGGCCAGGACCTCCAGCGAGGGCTGGTCGCGATAGTCGAGGCTGATCTTTTCGATGGCGCGGCGAACCACTTCGTAGTCGCTGCCCTCAGGAGTGACGTCGTTTTGCAGGATCGCGGACGGTTTCATCAGGGTATTCATGGTCATCTGGGCGTTCATGGCAATATCTCCTTGACCGCGAATATCGTTCTTCCAGTGCTTTGCCACCACCCGAAACTTGCCTTCCCGCCGCCCATACCCAGATAGAGCTGGCTTCATATGAAGGGGACAAGCATGGCCGGCGAAAAGATAAGCCTGACCGGGGCGAGGGAGACCCTGCTGATGACGCTCTACGGCAAGGCGCTGGAGAGCAGGCTGCCTCATTCGCTGCTCAGGGACCACTTCGCCGACGCGGCGGTGCGCAAGATCGATTATGATTTTTCCAGGCTCATGGTCGACGGCAATCTCGGCCTCGGCTTTGCCATCAGGGCCAAGACGCTGGATGTCGCCGTTCAGGACTTCATCGCCAGAAATCCCGATGCGATCGTGCTGCATCTGGGGTGCGGGCTCGATACGCGCGTTTTTCGTGTCGATCCGCCACAAGGCGTGGACTGGTTCGACGTCGACTACCCGGACGTCATCGCGTTGAGACGCAAGCTATACCCGTCCAGGGACCACTATCACCTCATCGCTTCATCGGTGACCGAACCGGATTGGCTGGCTGACGTACCCCGCAATCGCTCGGCGATCGTCGTGGCGGAAGGACTGACGCCTTATCTCGCGGCCGACGAGGGGCCGCGTCTGTTTTCGCGGCTTGTTTCGCATCTTGCCGCCGGCGAGTTGATGTTCGACGCCTACAGCCGTTTCGGCCTGGCGCTGGTTCGCCTCAATCCGGCCGTCAAGGCGACCGGCGCCGAAGTTCACTGGGCGATCGCGGACCCGCGCGAACTGGAGCGAGCCGTTCCGAAGCTGCGGTTCGTCGAGGAGGTTTCGGCCTACAAGCCGGAGCATGGCGCGCGCATGCGCCTTCGCGCGAAACTGTTTGTCCGCCTCTGGAAACACATTCCGGCGCTGCGCAAGATCGGCCGGCTGTTGCGCTATCGCTTCTGACGCGCGGTGGTTCAGCGCGCCCTGGCGGTCGCCAGTGCGCGCGAAAAGGCGGTCGCAAAACTTTCGCGGGAGTCGGGGTCCAGGAAAGACCCGATCGAAACGCTTCTGCCTTGCGCCTCGACGGCCATTTTGGTGATGCCTATCTCGGCATGCCGGGCGATCGAAAACCGCGCCCAGAACGGGTTGAAGCGATGATCCTCGAAGCGGCCCGACGGCGCCGTCTTGCGGATGTCGAGGCTGGTGCGAGAAACCGATATTTCTTCACGCGCACGGGCCGCCCGATAGTTGACGCGGAAGGCGATGTAGACGGCGACCACGTCCAGCCCGAAGAAGCCGAAGACCGGCCATGCACCATGCGCCAGGAAGATCGCCCCGGTGACCGCCCAGCCGAACATGAGCGCGCACATCAATATCAGAAAGCCGGTCCGGCCGAGGGAACGATGCGGCGTCAGCAGGGCTTGAAAAAATGGCTCGTCGGCTTCGAACGAGGCGTTTGTGTCGCTCATGGGGAGATATTATAGGGAGGGAATGGCGCCGCCCAAGTCCAAAAATTCCTCACCCGTCAAAAAGCCATCAGCCTCCGCCTCAGGCGGCGATGCGAAAGCAAGGACGCCTTCCCGGCAGGGCGGATCGCGCTCGCTCTACACACCCGCCGAGGTGCATGAGATTTTCCGACGTTTTTCCGTGCAACGGCCCGAGCCGAAGGGCGAACTCGACTACATCAATCCCTTCACGCTCTTGATCGCGGTGGTGCTGTCGGCGCAGGCGACCGACGCCGGCGTCAACAAGGCGACGAAGCAGCTGTTTGCGGTGGCCGACACGCCGCAGAACATGCTGGCGCTCGGCGAAACCAAGATCGGCGACTATATCCGCACCATCGGGCTTTGGCGCAATAAGACCAAGAACGTCATTGCGCTCTCCAAGGCGCTGATCGACGACCATGCCGGCAAGGTGCCGGAGGACCGCGACGAACTGGTCAAGCTACCGGGCGTGGGGCGCAAGACCGCCAATGTCGTGCTCAACGTCGCCTTCGGCCAGCATACGATGGCGGTCGACACGCATATCTTCCGCATCGGCAATCGGATCGGGCTGGCGCCCGGCAAAACGCCGGAACAGGTCGAGCAGGGGCTCTTGAAGGTCATCCCGGCCGAATATATGCGCCACGCGCATCACTGGCTGATCCTGCACGGCCGATATGTCTGCAAGGCGCGCAAGCCCGACTGCCCGGCCTGTGTTATCGCCGACATCTGCAAGTCCAAGGAAAAGACCACCGACGTGCCGGCGCCGCTGGTGCCCATCGCCCCCTTGAGGGAGGCCTTTCCCGCAGAGGTCTAGAGTCTTTGTCTTTTCGCAATTCCGGACCGCTTTTCCTGGAATTGCTCAGTAACCGTAGCCCCGCGCCATCGCCGCGGCAAAGACAGGGATGAGCAGGAAGATGAAGCCCTCGGCGCGGACATAGTTCCTCACCGAGGCGAGTTCAGCCGCCGGCACCGAGAAAGAGGGATTGCCGCTCGCCTGCCTGCTCCAGGAGATGAAGCGCATCGTGGGGATGATCGACAGCAGGCCGACGATGATGAAGGCCGCCATCTTTGCCCAGAACACCCAGTTGTAGACGTAGAATTCCCAGCCTTTCAGCCCGAGGAACACCCGGCAGACGCCGATGATGACGATCAGCGCGGCGATGATGCCGTAGGGGCGGTCGATGCCCGCAAGGCGCTTGAGCGTCGCCGCCCCCAGGTCGCCGCGCACCAGCACGAACTCGGCGCCGATGATGCCGGCCAGCGAGAACACCAGAAGGTGATGGGCGATCGCCAGCAGAAGGTCGGTGGTGTCCATGTTTCTTCCTTCGATCGAAGAGCGCGAGTGTTGAATCAGTTTTCAGCAGTTGCAGAGTAGCATCGCGAGGCAAAATCCCATATGCGCAAGCTAACCATAAGCGTCGTTGACGCCACCTGCCGGCAGTCTATTGCTTGGAACCATGAGCCGACTGAAGCGTGCCCTCAATCCGATGCCTGAAGACGTTCGAGCCGTACTCGCGGAACGGGGACTGATGGCCGCCTATGATGCGCGGCCGGACTATCAGCGGAACGACTATCTTGGCTGGATCGTCCGCGCCAAACGCCCTGAAACGAGGCGGAAGCGGCTTAACCAGATGCTCGACGAACTGGCGCTCGGCAGCGTCTATATGAACATGGCCTGGCACGGCTGAAGCCGGTCCTCCGGCGTTTTGCCTGTCTGTCACCTCGTTTGCCTCTGGAAGATGGCTCCGGTCATCCTGGCCCTTGTTCGAACATGCTGGTTTGCTAAGCGCTTCCGCCTCAACAGAGGTGAATGCCATGAGCATTGGAAGGGAAGCCGGCGTGCCGATCCTGGAGACGGCGCGGACCGTCCTGCGGCCGCACCGGCTCGACGATTTCGAAACCTATATCGCCATGTGGGCGGACCCCGGCGTCACCCGTTTCATCGGCGGCAAGCCGCGCACCCGCGAGGAAAGCTGGATGCGCTTCCTGCGCCACGCCGGGCTCTGGTCGCTGCTTGGTTATGGATTCTGGGCGATCGAGGACAAGGCGACGGGCCGATTCATCGGCGAGGCCGGGTTCCATGATCTGAAGCGCGAGATCGAGCCCTCGATCGAAGGTGTGCCGGAGGCCGGCTGGGCGCTGGCTTCGGTCGCGCATGGCCAGGGACTTGCGAGCGAAGTCGTCGGGCGCATCGTCGCCTGGGGGGACGCGGTGTTCGGGCGAGCCAGGACCGTCTGCATCATCGATCCCGACAATGGCGCTTCGCTCAAGGTGGCTGAGAAGAACGGCTATCGCGAAATCCTGCGGACAACCTATCACGACAAGCCGACGATTCTGCTGGAGCGGCAGGCCGGAGGCAATCTCGGTTGATCAGCGCTTGGCCTTGGACCTGTTCAGGGCTGCGGCGGCGCGGACGAGAGCCTTGAGCGCTCCCTCGTCGATCTCCTCGCCTTCGCGAAAATCGATGGCGCGCCTTGTGTTGCCTTCGAGGCTGGAGTTGAAGAGGCGTGAGGGATCGGGCAGCGCCGCGCCCTTGGCGAAGGTCAGCTTGACGACCGCCTTGTAGGTCTCGCCGGTGCAGATCATCCCGGCGTCCTCCCAGACGGGCACACCGCGCCACTTCCACTCCTCGGTGACTTCCGGATCGGCCTCTCTGATCAGGGCGCGGAGGCGGCCGAGCACCTCGCCCCGCCAATCGCCCAATTCCGCGATACGCCCATCGATCAGCTCGGAAGGAGATTTGCTTTCCTGCATGCCGCTTTTCTCCATGTCTGTTCTCCCCAGTGCTGGACACGATCGCCATGATGGCTTTTCAGGCGAACCGTGCTCGATCGATAGTGCGCCTACGTTCGTTCGCCAGGCAATTGGCTTGCCTGTTTCACCCACGAGACGAACTGCGCTTCATCGAGCCGGTCATCCTCATGGATATGAAGATAGGCTTGGACCGGAGCGTCGCCATAGCCCTTGGCGATCTGCGGGTTGCCGCCTGAAAGCAAGATGGGTTTCGCGTCCGTGGGCCCGGCGGCAACTTTCGGCGATTTCGCCTTCGCCATCAGGCCGACTCCACCCGCTCGCGCGCGCCACGCCATCGTGCGGCATAGGGCAGCACGAACATATAAAGGCCGCTGAACAGCAGCAGGAAAAGCGGCAGGAGCGGCGAATAGACCACCAAGGCGGGAGGCTCGCCCAATGCCATGGCGACGAAGTTGGCGATGACGGTCACGGTAAAGACGATCGACAGCCAGCGATGCAACTGCCTGATACACTTGCTCCAGTCCAATGCTACCTCCTCTGCACGAACGAATGAAACGCCTGCCTTACCAGCGCGCCAGCTGCGTGATCTGGATGAGATTGCCGCAGGTGTCGTTGAGCTGCGCGATGGTCGAGCCGGTCACCTCGGTCGGCGCCATGGCGAAGCTGCCGCCATTTGCCGCGATGCGCTCGTGGTCGCCCTTGATGTCGTCGGTGAACAGCATGAGCGCCGGCTGGCCCTGCTTGAAGATGGCCTGCTGGTAGGTCCTGGCCGCCGGATTGTCGTTCAGCGCCAGCTGCAGCTCGGCGCCGTCCGGGTCTTCCGGCGAGGCGACTGTGAGCCAGCGAAACGGTCCGTTGGTGAAATCGGCTTTCTTGGTGAAGCCCAGCACGTCCGTGTAGAAGCCAAGAGCCTTCTCCTGGTCATCGACATAGATACTCGTCAGCTTGATCTTCATGGCATGTCTCCATTGCTCGCGCCTGCAGGTTGCCACCCGCCAACAGCTTCCGCTTTTTTGAACCCCTTCGGCGGGACCTCAGTCGATCCGCGCCAGGACCTCTTCCAGGGCTGTAAGGAACTTCTTCCAGCCCACAATGGCGCCCCGGTAGTACGGCTCCTGGTCAGTCCGGAAGCCCGTCTGCTCCATGCGCAAATGCGTGCCTGTGCTTGTCGCGGTGAGCGTCCAGGTGACGACGCTCTCCAGATCCTTGGTGTCCCAGGTGTAGGACAGCGTCTTGTTGGGCTCGACGGTCTGGACCTGGCACTCGACGCCGCCCCAGTCCGCGCTCAGCTCGAAACGATGGTCCACGACCGGCTTGAAGTTGTTCTTCATCAGCCACTCCTCGATGAGATGCGGTTGGGTCAGCGCCCGCCAGATCTTTTCCGGCGGATAGGGAATCTCGCGCTCGACGACGACGGAGCGCGTTCCGGCCGGCATATCGTTCATTGATCCATCCTCTTCAGCAGATCCTCGAGATCATCGAACCGGCTCTCCCAGAAGCCTGCCATCTCGCGAGTCCAGTCCATCAGCGGCGCCAGCGCGCCAAGCTGCGCGCTGTAGTGGGTCTGCCGGCCCTCATGGCGATCGCGCACCAGCCCGGCTTCCTTGAGAAGGCCAAGATGCTTCGACACCGCCGGCTGCGAGACACCGGCCTCGGCCGTCAGCGCGCCGACCGTCTGCTCGCCTTGACGGCACAGACGCTCAAAAATGGCGCGCCTTGTCGGATCGGCAAGCGTTCGGAAGAGCATATCGTGCGCGGCGGTCATTCCAATCAATAACCCGTTGGCTATTGATTGACCTATAACCATTCAGATATGGGTGAGTCAAGCGGAAGAGTGGAGCGGGCGGAAGAGTGGAGCGGGCGGAAGAGTGGAGCGGGCGGAAGCGTGGAGCGGCAGGACGGTTCTTGTCACGGCATCGTTGCGGACGCCGTCCCGTGCCTCAGCGCTTCCAGAAATCGCGGTGCGGTGCGAGCAGCTCGCCCGCGATTTCGGGAAAGGGGCCAAAGACCTCGATCTTTTTCTGGCCGGAGTCGAGAACGGTGCGCGAAGAAAGGCTCATCGTCGGATTCGCCGCGTGATCCCCGGTAAGCGCGAGAAGCTCGGTCTCCTCGAAGCCGTAGACCAGCCGGCCGATATTCGCCCAATAGAGCGTTCCGGTGCACATCGCGCAGGGCTCGCCGGTTGAGACCAGCGTGCAGGTCCACAGAAACTGCGGCGAATAGGCAGCCGCCGCGCGTCGCGCAAGTTCGGTCTCGGCGTGATGCACGGTGTCGATATTGCCTTGGCGCATGAGGATCGTGTCGTCGGGGCCGACCAGCACCGCACCGAACGGATGATGCCCGTGTGCGGCCGCCTCGCGCGCGGCGGCGTCGGCGGATCGGAGATGGGCGAGCATCTGATCGCGGGTCATGGCAAACCCTATCGCGCCGACGGGCGGCTCTTTGAGCCGAGATTGCTGCCAAGGGACGCGATTGGCAAGAGCTAACCGTCGCTTGAGCGTCCACCCGCCCCAAGCGCGGCGACATCGGCATGTTGCGTGCCGGATATTCCATTTCGGTCTTCTCCACGACGCGCCTCTGTCGTGGTTTTGGCCGGCGTGTCCAGGCTTGCCGCATCCAGCATGGATGCGTCCTCGCCGAAGGCGCGGGTGGCGCGGGCGGCTGCTTCGAGCAGCGGGCGCTTCATGCGCGTGAGGAAGGCGGCGTCGACCCGCGTGCTCGGCCCGGCGAGCGTCAGCGCGCCGAGCAGTGTCTGCCCAGGTCCGAACACAGGGGCGGAGATGCCGGCCGTCTGCGGATCGCGGTCGCCGATCGAAATGCAGTTATAGGTTTTCCGGATCGTCTCGTAAGGCTCGCCCTGCTCACCCGAGAAGGCTGCAAGCACCCGGCCGCCGGAGCCCACCAGCAAAGGCAGCACGTCGCCTTCACGTATCGTGTAGCGGATCGGGTGCTTGGACTCGACCCGGTAGAGACAGGTGCGCACGTCGCCCGAGCGGACGTAGAAGGCAACGCTTTCCCAGCTCCGTTCGGAGAGATCGCGCATGATCGGCAACAGGATATCCATCGCCACGACCGAGCGCTGGTAGAGCGCGCCGAGCCTGAAGGTGGCCGGTCCGATACGGTAGCGTCCGTCTTCGAGCCGTTCCAGCAATTGCCCCCGCATCAGCGAGTTGGCCAGCCGCAGGATCGTGCTCTTGTAGAGGCCGGTTCGGGCCGCGATCTCGGCGAGGCCGAGCGACCGGTCGGCAATGGTGAACGCGTCGAGGATGGCGATCGCGCGGTCGAGCGCGGCAACGCCATCGGCCGGGGCCTGGCTTGGAGGTGTGTCTGTCATTTTCATCGTGGTCGCCCTATCCGGGAATGATCCCGGACATGCGGATTTAGTCCGGTCTAATGTGTTCTGTCCAGCAGAATGGCATTCCCGTTGACAGAACGCGGTAACAAATGCTTGAACTCGAATGCGGGTCTTAATTCAGGCCACGTCTTGGCAGGCACCGGAGGAGGTGTCGTGATTTGGAGGAATCCCATGCTGAACAGACGCAGATTCTTGACGACCACCGCAGCGGCCGGTGCTGCCGGTTTCGCCGCTTTGCATTTCGCACCCGCCTTTGCGCAGGATACCCCGCAGATCCAGATCTTCGTGCCGGCGGCACCCGGCGGCGGCTGGGACCAGACCGCGCGCACGATCGACCAGGTGCTGCGCTCCGAAAAACTGATCTCCGGCTCGCAGATCACCAATGTCGGCGGCGCCGGCGGCACGGTCGGCCTGCCGCAATTCGTCAACCAGTGGAAGGGCAAGGGCAATTCCCTGATGGTTGCCGGCATGGTCATGGTCGGCGCCATCATCGCCAACAAGGCGGCCAACAATCTCACCGAAGTGACGCCGATCGCGCGCCTCACCGGCGAGTTCGAAGCGCTGGTAGTGCCGGCTGCCTCGCCGTTCAAGACGGCTAATGATTTCGTCGCGGCGCTCAAGGAGGATCCGACGAAGGTTCCAGTGGCCGGCGGTTCGGCCGGCGGCTCCGACCACATCCTGTTCGGCCTGATCGCCAAGACGGCCGGCGTGCCTGCCGCCAACCTGTCCTATGTGCCTTTCGCCGGCGGCGGCGAGGCGCTGTCGGCGCTGCTCGGCAACCAGGTCGCGGCCGGCATCTCCGGCTATGGCGAGTTCTCAGAGCAGGTCAAGGCGGGCGCGCTCAGGTTGCTGGCGATCTCGTCCGACAAACGGCAGGAAGGTATCGATGCGCCGACGCTGAAAGAAGCCGGCATCGATGTCGAGCTGTTCAACTGGCGCGGCGTCTTCGCCCCGCCCGGCGTCTCCGACGACGACAAGGCGGCGATGATCAAGCTGGTCGAGGCCATGGCCAAGAGCGATGCCTGGGCGACCGAGTGCAAGAACCGCAACTGGACGCCGATCCTGCTGACCGGCGACGACTACGCCAAATTCGTCACCGAAGACACGGCCCGCATCGGCGCCATCCTCAAGGATCTCGGCCTCGCCTGAGCCGGTTTCCGCCTGATCTCGAGGGAAGCCGCATAGCCTCCTTCGAGACAGCGTGGACATGCGGCGGTTCAGGAATGAAACTGCGGCGATGCCGGTAGTGGAAGGCCGGCCATCCGGGGAGGAGATCATGAGCACCAGCGACCAGCAGGCGTCACCGCCGCGCCTTGGCGTACCCGAATTGTTGATCGGCGTCGGGCTCCTCGCCTGCGCCGGCGCCGTTGCCTGGCAGACCCTGGCGATCCCGGTATCGCCGCTCTATTCCAAGGTCGGCCCGAGGGTCTTTCCCTATATCACCATGGCCGGGATGATCGTGCTTTCCCTGCTGCTCATCGTTGCCGCCCTGCGCGGCGGCTGGCAGCCCGAGGAAGAAAAGGAAACGCCGACCGACTGGAAGGCGATGGGCCTGGTGGTCGCCGGCCTCGTCGCCAATCTTCTGCTCATCCAGCCGCTCGGCTTCACCGTCGCCTCGGTGGTCATGTTCGTGCTGGTCTGCTTCGGCTTCGGCAGCCGGCATCCGCTGCGCGATGCATTGCTCGGCTTGGTGCTTGCGCTAGCGGCCTATTTCGGCTTCGCCAGGGCGCTCGGCGTCAACATCGGCGCCGGCCTGATCGAGAACCAGCTCAATGTGCTGATCAACGCCGTCCTCGGTATCGGGAAAGGCTGAGACGATGGACACGCTCGGTTATCTCGCGCACGGATTCGCGGTCGCCTTCACGCCGACCAATCTGTTGTGGTGCCTGCTCGGCACGACGCTCGGAACCGCGATCGGCGTGCTGCCCGGCCTCGGGCCGGCGCTGACGATCGCGTTGCTTTTGCCGATCACCTACCAGGTGGCGCCGGAAGCTTCCTTCATCCTGTTTGCCGGCATCTATTACGGCGCCATGTATGGCGGCTCGACGACGTCGATCCTGCTCAACACACCCGGCGAAAGCGCCACCATCGTCACCGCGCTCGAGGGCAACCGGATGGCGCGCTCGGGCCGCGGTGGCGCGGCGCTCGCGACCTCCGCGATCGGCTCGTTCGTGGCCGGCACCATCGGCACGCTGGGCGTCGCCTTCCTGGCGCCGATCGTGGTCAAATTCGCGCTGGCCTTCGGTCCGGCGGAATATTTCTCGCTGATGGTGCTCGCCTTCATCACCGTTTCGGCGGTGCTCGGCTCGTCTTCGGTGCGCGGGCTCACCAGCCTGTTCGTCGGCTTCGTCATCGGCATGATCGGCGTCGACCTGCAGACCGGGCAGCCGCGCTTTACCTTCGGCATGGGTGAACTACTCGACGGCGTCGATGTCATCGTCGTCGCGGTCGGCCTCTTCGCGGTCGGCGAGACGCTCTACATGGCCTCGCGGCGCTATGCCGGCAAGGACGAGATCGTGCCGCTGAAGGGCTCGCTCTACATGACGGCGGCCGAATGGGCACGCTCGTGGAAGCCGTGGCTCAGGGGTGCCGCGATCGGCTTCCCGATCGGCGCGATGCCGGCCGGCGGCGCCGAAATCCCGACCTTCCTCTCCTACGCCATCGAGAAGAAGCTCTCCAGGCACAAAGAGGAGTTCGGCACGGTCGGCGCAATCGAAGGCGTCGCCGGGCCGGAGGCCGCCAACAACGCGTCCGCCGCCGGCGTGCTGGTGCCGATGCTCACACTCGGCCTGCCGACCTCGGCGACGGCGGCGATCATGCTGTCGGCCTTCCAGAGCTACGGCATCAATCCCGGGCCGCTGCTGTTGACGACGCAGGCCAACCTCGTCTGGGGCCTGATCGCCAGCCTGTTCATTGCCAATGTCATCCTTGTCATCCTCAACCTGCCGCTGATCGGCCTGTGGGTGCGTCTGCTGAAAATCCCGGCGCCGCAGCTCTATGCCGGCATCCTGGTGTTCGCCACCGTCGGCACCTACGGCATCTCGCAGTCGCCGATCGACCTCGTCATCCTCTATCTGCTGGGTGCGGCGGGTTTCTTGATGCGGCGCTTCGACTTTCCGACCGCGCCCGTCATCATCGGCATGATCCTCGGCCCGCTCGCCGAGACGCAGTTCCGCCGCGCGATGACGATCGCCAATGGCGACTGGACGGTGTTCTACCGGCACCCGCTGTCGCTGACGCTTCTTTCGCTCGCCTTAATCGGTCTCGTCGGCCCGCATATCTGGGCCTGGATCGAACACCGGCGCACGCGCGGACCGGAGCATGTGCCGGGCGATGCCTGACCGATTTGGAGCATCATGACAGACCTGCTTTCCGGCATCCGCGTCCTCGACCTCACCAACGTGCTGGCGGGCCCTTACTGCGCCTACCAGCTGGCGCTGCTCGGCGCCGACGTCATCAAGGTCGAGGCGCCGCCCGGCGGCGATCTCGCGCGCCAGCTCGGCGCCTCGCCGGACCTCAACAAGGCCGGCATGGGGGCGTCCTTCCTGGCGCAGAACGCCGGCAAACGATCTGTCGTCCTCGACCTGAAGAAGGAAGCCGACCGCGACCGCTTCCTCGATCTCGTCGCCACGTCGGACGCTCTGGTCGAGAATTTCCGGCCGGGCGTCATGGATCGGCTCGGCCTCGGCCATGAGAAGCTGAAAGAGGTCCGGCCCAGCCTCGTCTATTGCGCGATATCGGGTTTCGGGCAGACCGGGCCGATGCGCGGGAACCCGGCCTATGACCAGATCATCCAGGGATTGTCCGGGATCATGAGCATCACCGGCACGCCGGAGACCGCGCCGCTGCGCGTCGGCTATCCGGTCGCTGACACGCTTGGCGGGCTGGTCGGTGCCTTTGCGATCGCCGCGGCGCTTGTCCGGCAGAAGACGAGCGGCGAGGGCGCCTTCCTCGACGTGTCGATGCTTGAATGCACGCTATCGGCGCTAGGCTGGCCGGTGTCGAATTATCTGACGGCGGGCGTCGAGCCGCGGCCGATGGGCAACGAGAACATGACGGCCGCGCCCTCCGGCGCTTTCCGCACCGGCGAGGGCCTGCTCAACATCGCCGCCAACAAGCAGGAACAGTTCGTGACCCTTTGCGGGTTGATCGGCCGGCCTGAACTCGCGTCGGATCCGCGCTTCGCCGAGCGCGAGACGCGCAAAGAGAACCGGGCCGCATTGAAGACGCTGATCGAGGACGCGCTTGCCGCCGCCCCGGCCGCTGCCTGGGAAGAAAAACTCAACCAGGCCGGCGTGCCGGCGGGGCGTGTGCTGACGATCCCGCAAGTGCTGGAGGAGCGTCAGGTGACGGAGCGCGGCATGTCGACCCGCTTCCAGCATGTACCGGGCATGGACCGGCCGCTAAGGGTGGTGCGCGGCGGCTTTATGGTCGACGGCGCTGCACCCGCGCCCGCCGGGCCGCCGCCGCGGCTTGGCGAGCATGTGGACGAGATTTTCGCCACCTTGCCGGCGCGCGGCAAGACGAGGGCGCGGGCATGAGCGGCGAGAAGAAGACCGGCCGCGAGCGTGGCGAGGAATGGTGGCAGACCGGTATCATCGAGATGCGTCCCG
Organism: Mesorhizobium silamurunense; assembly: GCF_014843825.1. GTDB lineage: Bacteria > Pseudomonadota > Alphaproteobacteria > Rhizobiales > Rhizobiaceae > Mesorhizobium > Mesorhizobium silamurunense. The sequence goes on along the minus strand of NZ_JHQR01000208.1, from coordinate 4,186 downwards.
GCGTGATCCGGCTGCGCGGCTATGAGATCCAGGACCTGATCGGCCGCGTCAGCTTCCCGGCGATGATCTGGCTGATGCTGCGCGGCGAATTGCCGAGCGAGGACCAGGCGGCGCTGCTCGGCATCGCGCTCGGCGCCGCCATCGACCATGGCCCTCAGGCACCCTCGATCGCGATCGCGCGCATGGCCGCCACCTGCGGCGTCGGCATCAACAACGCCATGGCCTCGGCCATCAATGTACTGGGCGACGTGCATGGCGGGGCCGGCGAGCAGGCGCTTTCCCTCTATGGCGACGTCGCCGCTGCGATGGATGGCGGCGCGAGCCTTGAGGAAGCGGTGGCGGCGCGGCTCGACCGGTTCTTCGCCGAGGACAAAGGCTACCTTCCCGGCCTTGGCCACCGTTTCCACCCGATCGATCCGCGGGCGCCGCGCCTCATCGAACTGACGCGCGAATTTGCCGTGCGCGGCGTCGTCAGCGGGCGCTTCGCCGACATCGCCGAGGCGATCGAGGCGGAGGTCGCAACGCGCAAAGGCAAGACGATCCCGCTCAACATCGACGGCGCCACCGCCGTCATCTATGGCGAGCTTGGCTTCCCGCCGCCGCTGACGCGCGGCCTGTTCGTGCTGTCGCGCTCCGTCGGCATCCTCGCGCATGCCTGGGAGCAGTCGCAGGAGAGCGACCGCAACAAGGGGCCGCTGCCCAAGGAATGGCTGTGGGCCTATACGGGGACGCCTGCACGGGCATTTCCTGGCGACTCCGATTAGATCGTCTTACGCCGGATCGGTTGCCGGGGCCGTCAAATCCCTCAGCAGCGTGGAAAGCTCCGGCTCGTCGATCAGCAGCGCCGCGTCGGCCGCCGGCAGCCAGGCCCGCTGGCGGTTCGCGGCTTCCTGCCAGTCGGCCATCTCCTCGGTGACCTCGAGCAGATAGACCACCACGTCGACGCGGGCAAAACGGCTGGCCAACCGTTTCCAGTAGGAATAAGTGCCAGCAGGCTGCTTCAACACCTTGCCCAGCACGCCAGCCTCTTCCTGGGCCTCGATCATGGCTGCCTTGCGCCCGCTCTTGCCCTTCATCGGCCAGCCCTTGGGCACAATGAAGCGCCTGGTCGTGCGCGAGGTGACCAGCAACACCTCGGGGCTGCCATTTTCGCGCAGACGAAAGGGGATGGCCGCCACCTGGCGGATCCGCTCTCCTTTCTTTGCCCTGCGTACTGCTTTCTTCTTGGCTGTTGCCATCCCAAAATCCGATGAGAGCGGCATTTCTGCCGTACGCTATCCGCACGGCAAAAATTCCGCTCCTGCAAATCCCAAAACCGCCGTCTATGCAACCCGGCTTTGCCGACACTAAGTCGGCTAAATAAACCGAAAAAAGAAAAATGTCAGCGGCAGACCCGCGAAACGGTGGTGCCAATCACCTGAGACTGGCAATTCTGCTTGACGACCGGCACTTCAGGGCGAGACTTGGGCACGATCTGCCGGTCCTGCTCGCGGTAAAGCTGCTGCTGTTGCTGGAACTGCTGCCTCTGCAACTGGTTCCGGAGCGTCTGCAGTTCGTTCTGCTGGATCAGGGCGTTGCGGTCTGTCGGGATGACGACCTGGGCCGAAGCGTATGAAGCCGCGCCCAAAAGGGCCGCGATCGACAGAGCCGCCGAAATCAAAACCGCCGACAAGCGAGGATGCGACATCGCTTCCTTCCGCATGAAAAAAAGAACTTTGCCGTAATATAGGGAGTTTGTCCGGATGTGCCATGGTCCAGGGCTTCGCCTGTGGCTAGTTGATCGATTGTCGTGCCAAGAAGATCCGACCTGCTCCCCCGGCATTGCACTTGACGGCAGCAGTGGTTTCGCCGCTCTATCGCGCGGCCCGGTTTACGTGGCTGGATCGGGCGGGGTGAAGAGGAATTCCATGAAAATCAGGTACAAATTGTCCGTCGCGATGCTGGCCGTCGCAGGCGTCGTAGGTCTGCCGGCTTTCGCCGCGCAGAACAAGGGCGACAAGGTCGCGCAGGCGGCCAACCAGCCGGTCGACGCCGCGGCCAAGCCGCAGCTGCCGGGCGGCGCCTCGGCACTGTCGGAGACGCATGGCGACTGGACGGTCAATTGCCAGGTCACCGGCACGAACAAGATATGCAGCCTGTCGCATCAGCAATTCAACAAGCAGAGCGGCCAGCGTCTTTTGGCGATCGAATTGACGACCAAGACCGGCCAGGATGCCACGGGCACGCTGGCGCTGCCCTTCGGGCTGGCCTTGGCCAACGGCATTTCGCTCGAGATCGACGACAAGAAGCTGGAAGGGACCCTGCAGTTCAACACCTGCCAGGCCGTCGGCTGCCTGGTGCCGGTGGCGTTCGATGCCGGCACCACCTCGCTGCTGCAGAACAGCACCACGCTGAAGATCAACGCCACGGCGGCGGACACGGCGCAACCGATCGCCTTCGCCATCTCGCTCAATGGATTTGCGGGCGCGCTGGCCAGGACGGCCGACCTATCGGCGGACTGATCGCCGCGCGGCCTTGAGCGATCGGTGGCCGCCAGTCGCTCCTTACCCTTTCAATCGACCTCACGCAAACGGTAGCCGACGCCGGTCTCGGTGATGATGTAGCGCGGTTGGTCCGGCGTCTTCTCGATCTTCTGCCTCAACTGGCGGACATAGACCCTCAGATATTGCACGTCGGTCGAGTCGTTCCAAATCTGCTTCATCAGGAACTGGTGAGTGAGCACCTTGCCGGCGTATTGCACGAGCATGCGCAGGATGTCGTATTCTTTCGGCGACAGTTTTACTTCCTTGCCCTCGATCTTGACGATGCGTTTCACTAGGTCGACCGACAGGTCGCCGGTTTGAAAAACCGGCTTCTCGCCCTGCTGCTGGAATTTGTGGCGCAGCGCCACACGGATGCGGGCGACGAGCTCGTTCATGCCGAAGGGTTTTGTCACATAGTCGTCGGCACCGAGCTCGAGTGCCTGGACGATGCCGGCCTCGTCGGTGCGGCTCGACAGTATGACCACCGGAATGTCGAGGCCGTCGTTGCGCCATTTGCCGAGCAGCTCGAGGCCGGTCATGCCGGGCAGGCCAAGGTCGAGCAGGATCAGGTCGGGCGGCTGCGTCTCAATGAGCTCGATCGCCGCCTTGGCATTCGGCGCCTCGGATACCGCATAGCCCTGGCTGCCGAGGCCGACGCGAAGCAGCTTGCGGATCGGCGGCTCGTCGTCGACGACCAGGATGCTGACGTTCTGGCTGGTCATGCAGCGTCATCCGTTTTGGCGACGGCCAGGTTCGGAATTTCCTCCGGTACCGGCATGCGGATGGTGAAGATCGCGCCCGGCCGGTCGGTGCGGTTCGCCGCCGAGATCATGCCGCCCATGGCCTCGACGAAGCCGCGGCTGATCGACAGGCCGAGCCCCGTGCCGGCGCGGACCTGGTCGCGTTTGCGCACGCGGTAGAAGGTGTCGAAGATGCGCTCGAGGTCGTCGGGCGGAATCCCCGGTCCCTCGTCCATGACCTGCAGGATGACGGAGCCGTTGTCGACCCAGCCTTGCAGGCGGATGGTCGAGTCGGGAGGCGCATATTTCGCGGCATTGTCGAGGAGGTTGAACAGCGCCTGCTCGAACAGGACGGGGTCGAGGCGCAGCATCGGCAGGTCCGTCGGAATGTCGGTGTCGATCCGGTGCTCGCCGGTGATCTTTCGGGCTCGATCGAGCGCCGAACCGACGATATCGCCGACATAGTGGAAAGCGTAGTTCGGCTCCATGGCGCCCGACTCGATCTTGGTCATGTCGAGCAGATTGGCGATGAAGCGGTTCAGCCGCTCCGATTCGTCGACCACGGTGGAGAGAAGTTCCGCGCGGTCCTTCTCGGGGAGGGCGGCCGCGTATTCCCGCAGCGTGCCGGCGGCGCCCATGATGGCGGCAAGCGGCGTCTTCAGGTCATGCGAGATCGAGGTGAGCAGCGCCGTGCGTAGCCGGTCCGCTTCCGCCGCCAGCCTGGCGCGATCGACATCGGCGACAAGCTGGATGCGCTCGATGGCGACCGCCGCCTGGTCGGCAAGCGCGTCGAGAAGACGCTGCTGCTCGGGTGTCAGCAATGGGCCTTGCTTGTCGTTGTCGAGGCCGACGACGCCGACCGCCGTGCGCCCCGTCCGCAAAGGCAGGTAGAGGCGCTTTGCGCCCGGCAGCGTGTCGGCGCCG